>JBLHHI010000085.1:0-14840 GCA_047614125.1 Bacteroidia bacterium
TCAGAGCGCTTTACTTTTTGAAACACGTTCTTCATAAATATTGGGGGTACGATGAATTTCGACCATTGCAGCAAGACATTATTCAAGCTGTTCTAGATAAGCAAGATGCAGTAGCCCTTTTGCCTACTGGAGGAGGGAAGTCGATTTGCTTTCAAGTTCCGGCGTTGATGATGGATGGCGTTTGCCTGGTGATCTCTCCATTGGTTGCTTTGATGAAAGACCAAGTAGAACAACTGCAAAAGCGGGGCATTTCAGCAGCATTTTTGCACAGCGGAATGGATCGAAAAGAAATGAAGTGGGCGCTCAACGACATAAAGAATAATCGGTACAAACTCGTTTACATTTCACCCGAACGACTTAAAACACAGGCTTTTATAGATCACCTTCCCAATATGAAAATAAGCTTTGTGGCCATTGATGAAGCGCATTGTATCTCGCAATGGGGCCATGACTTTCGGCCCGAATACATGCAAATCAACGCCATCCGTGAAGTTCATCCTAAGCTGAGCTTTTTAGCGCTAACCGCGTCGGCAACCTTGAAAGTCTTAGAAGAAATCCAAACGAGCTTGGGCATGAAAACGCCTGCTGTATTTCGCAAAAGCTTTAGTCGCGAAAACCTCAACTACCTAGTGTATTTCGATGAAGACAAGCATGGTAAAATGCTTAAGATATGTAAGAATGTTCCGGGTACCGGAATTGTGTACGTTCGTAACCGACGTAAAACAAAAGAAATAGCCGATTATTTACAAAACTTTGGCATCGTGGCAAAAGCCTATCACGCAGGGCTTTCCTTTGAAGAACGAAGCACGGTACAAAACGAGTGGATATCTAATAAAACCAGAGTTGTGGTAGCCACCAACGCGTTTGGCATGGGCATCGACAAACCAGATGTGCGTTTTGTGATTCACTTGGAAATACCCGATGGAATTGAGGCCTACTACCAAGAAGCGGGTAGGGCTGGGCGAGACGGACGAAATGCATATTGTGTTTTGTTACATTTCCCAGGAGAAGAAAAGCGGATGTTTCGATATCTCGAAGATCAACACCCCAGCCTATCTGTTTTAAATACGTTGTACCAATCGATTGGAAATTACTGTGAACTTGCCATTCAAACTGGACAGTTTGCGGTGTATCCATTTAATATTCAAGACTTTGCGATCAAGTTTGACCTAAAGCCGAGCTTAGTCTTTTACGGGTTGAAGCAACTATCGTTGTTGGGCCTTCTTCAATTTAACGAGGCCGTTCATGCTTCTTCCAAAATAAAAATGGAAGCCACGCCAAGTGAAGTGTACAAATTTCAGGTGGAACACGAACAATTCGACACCGTATTAAAAATTGTTCTTCGCAGTTATGGGGGGGTTTTTGATTCGATGGTTTCGATCAGTGAGGAACTTTTGGCCGAAAAACTCAAAATATCGAAGTCCGGCTTTATTCAGAAGTTGAGGCACTTGGAAAAACTTCAAATTATCAGCTATCTACCACAAAACAAGACACCAACGTTAACTTGGCTTGAGCCAAGACAAACCGAAGTGCGCGACAACGGTAAAATCTTAGCTTCCAACAAGCTTAGAATGTTCGAGCGGCTTGAAGCTATGGTGCACTATACCGAAGCAGAATCCTGCAGAAATAATCTGATTTGCGTGTACTTTGGGGAAAATATTGAAACTACATGTGGGAAATGCGATGTTTGCAGACTTCAAGAGCGACAGAAATTTTCCATCAAACAATTTCAGCGCATTGAGAAGAACATTTGTGAAACCTTGCTCAAAAAATCGATGACGGTTGCAGACATAGTTGAAAGCATATCGGACGTACAGAGCGAGGATTTAATGAAAGTGGCGAAATGGTTATTAGATGATGATGTGCTTGAATTAACCACTGATCGACGGTTGAAATTAAAATCGAGGACGTGAATAAAACCCGAAAAGTAATTTGTACGGTTACCAACGATTTGTACACAGATCAAAGGATGATACGCATTTGCACTTCATTGGCAAATGCTGGTTTTGAGGTGGTTTTGGTGGGACGGCAATTATCCAGTTCCAATGAACTTATTTCCAGACCCTTCAAGCAAATTCGATTGTCCAATTGGTTTAATACAGGGGTGCTTTTTTACCTTGAATTTAACCTTCGGTTGTGGTGGTATCTAGGAAAACAAGACTTTGATTTTTTGACGAACTGCGATGCCGATACCCTTTTGTCGGGATTCTTAACGCAAACCAATTCCAACAAAAGAAAAACGTATCAGTGGATGTTCGATGCGCACGAACTCTTTTACGAAGTTCCAGAGTTGGTTGGTAAACCTATCAAACAAAAAATTTGGAAGTGGTTGATGGCAATTTGCGTACCCAAGGTGGATATTGCGTACACCGTAACCAAAACAATTTCAGCGCATTATGAAAAAGTTTTTAAAAAATCATTTTCTGTCATACGAAACGTACCCGTTCTTCGTTCTAAAGAGGTCGTAGAACCTCGGTCGGAAAACAAAACCCACCAGGTCATTTTATTATATCAAGGTGCGCTTAACAAGGGCCGATGTATCGAATTATACATCAGGGCCATGCACCAACTCAACGCAGAGCTTTGGCTCGTTGGCGAAGGGGATTTAAGCGCCTCATTGAAATTGATGGTAGAACGTGAAGGTCTATCGGATAAGGTAACTTTTCATGGTTTGAAGAGCCCGGAGGAACTGCGACTATTAACAAATAAAGCAGTAATGGGATTAAATCTTTTAGAAAACCTCGGACTGAGTTACTACTATTCATTGAGTAACAAAACCTTCGACTACATGCATGCGCATTTGCCGGCACTTGCTTCGCCATTTCCAGAATATGTTGAGCTCAATAAAAAGTTCGAAATCATGCTTTTAACGGAGCCCAGCGTTCAGAATTTGGTAACAAATGTCAATTTACTGGTCGAGAACAAAGATGTTTACCAAAGATTATCCGATAATTGCAAACTTGCCCAAAAAGAGTGCAATTGGACGAACGAAGAAATAAAGCTATTATCGTTGTATGGAGTTGAATAACAAACATTTACATGTTGTAGTATTCGACATCCCATATCCTGCCAATTACGGCGGTGTTATTGATATATACTATCGATTGGTTGCCTTATCTGAAAAAGGGGTAAAGGTACATTTGCACTGTTATCAGTATGGTAGATCAGAAAGCGCCATGCTTAAAGGCCTGTGTCATAAGATCTATTATTACAAACGTAAAATTTTCAAAAACCCAATTTACAATACCAAGCCATACATCGTTGCATCAAGAAATTCAACTGAGTTGATTGAAAACCTGGTTAAAGACAATCACCCAATCATGTTTGAGGGCTTGCATTGCACGTTTTACTTGGCGGATGAGCGGCTAAAAGACCGCTTTAAAATTGTTCGAACCCACAACATCGAGCATTTGTATTACAAGCACTTAGAACGAGTAGAAAGCAATTTATTTAAACAATATTTTTTCAAGATTGAAGCCAACCGGTTAAAGCGATATGAGAAAGTATTAAAACATGCCAACGTAATTGCAGCTATTTCTCCAAACGACCAATTTCATTTCCAGAAAAAATATGGAAATACCATACTTTTATCACCGTTTCACGTAAATAATAAGGTGAGCATTCGCCCTGGTATTGGCAAGTTTATGTTGTACCACGGCAACTTATCCGTAGGAGAGAATAATGAAGCCGCTACGTTCTTGATTAATAAGGTGCTAAAAGGAACGGATTACCCCTTGGTTATTGCCGGAAACGATCCAACAGAAGAGCTAAAAGAACTGGTTGCCAATTCGCCCAATGTAACGCTCAAGAGTAAGATCACTTCTGAAGAAATAAACAACCTAATTTCAGATGCCCAGATTAACATCTTACATACCAACCAAGACACCGGTATTAAATTGAAGCTCATCAACGCCCTTTTTATGGGAAGGCATTGCATAGCCAATATCAAGATGATTAAAAACACGGGCATGGAAGATTTATGCATTCGCGCCGATAAGCCCTCACAATATAAAAAGGCCATCGAAGCATGCTGGAATGTGGAGCTATCCAACGAGGAAATTAACAAACGCATAGCGGTGTTGAATACATCGTTTAACAATGCTCAAAACCTGGAACCTTTGATGCACGCAGTTTTTAACACCAAAACCAAAAAAGTTGTACAGAAACAAGACGCAGTAAAGCGATCGTAAATTCATCAATTATCTTGAATCCTGTGTATCCATTTCTGGAATAAAACTATCTTGCCACCTGTGAAAATTACCTTTTTCAATCGGTGGAGAGAATGGCTTCCTTGGGTGGTTTGGATTCTGGTTGGACTGGCCTTTGTGTTCGAGCTCATTAGAGACAGCCAACGAGATGGTGATTTTATTGGCTACGTTCACGCCGGTCAAGCGGTGCTTTCTTCCACCAACATTTACGCTGATTACTTAAATACGTGGCCTCCATTTTTTTCGATATTTAGCGTTCCTTTAACCTTAGCACATAATTTTAGCCCCATTTTAATCCGAATAATTTGGCTGTTGGGAATTATGGTTGCGTGGTATTGGATTATTAACTCAGTAGTCAAAATTGTTGAAAATCAATCGGTTAGCTGGTTTTATTCGAAATCGACTGTGTTAAATACGAAACAACGCTCCTGGTTGAATGGTGCCATTATCATCCCCTTTGTTTTTGTTTTGCGTTTCATAATCGACGATCTAAGCAACATTCAGATCAATACCTTTTTATTGGCTGTTTCCATCTTGGTTTTTAAGTTAAGCACGGAGCAAAAATGGTGGAAGGCGGGTTTTGCCTTGGCGCTGATCATTTCATTAAAGGTTTATCCTGTTTTTATTTTATTATTTTTTCTTTACAAAAGAGCTTTTAAGATTTCGTTAGCAACCTTGTTGTTCTTAATACTGATAAACGCGAGTTCATTTTTGGTATTTGGTGTGGATTTGGCTACTACCTATTATCAAACTTGGATGCACGATAAAGCACTGGGGGATCTCATTTTGATTCACAAGAATCAGTCAATCTTTGCTTTTTTAGGTGGGTTGTTTATGGATGTAAGTCGCGGTTTTGATTTTAAATACAACGTGCTTTCATTGTCAGAACACGCGGCAAAGCTCTTGTCGTATGGTTTAGTGGGATGTGCTGCTATACTTCCAGCATTCCTATTTCGCAAATCGTGGAAAAACACATCCACCCAACAACAATGGAAACAATTTGCGTGGATACTAGCAGCCATACCGGTGCTTTCTCCTTTGGCTTGGAAGTATTACTTCGTTTTCCTCTTTCCGCTGATTTACACCTTGTGGAACAACAAGAAAGAATCATGGTCATTTAAACATACACGAACCAAAATCCTAATAGCCGCCGCGGCCTTGCTCATTCTAACAACCGATGGACTTCTGCCACCAAAAGTTTCGGATTACTTCGAAATATTTGGTTGCATTACGTGGGGTACGGTTTTGTTGTTGGGATTAGGGCTTGAACCTGAGGTAAGGGAAGGAACCAACCAATGATTCAACTTTTTTTTTAAACTGAGTACAAAGTGAATCACCTACTTCTTCCAATCCGGAAATCTGCCCGGTGTATACGGAGTATTGCTGTCATCCAGCTTTTGATTCAAACTGCTCACCTTATCTGCCAGTTCTTTCGATAACACCAAGGCTCGCTCAAATTCTGATTCGGCCTCCGTGTACAATCGCTTGTTCGTGGCGGTTATTTCGGAGGTCGAATACCACGATGTCCAAACGATAACACCAATGCGATCATTTACTGTATTAACCACTTCAAACTCTCGGCTGCTCAAAGTTCCATCTCCAAACATGATCAATGAAATTTCTTGGTATTTGTTCTTACACCACATCAACTCATTCCATAAAGCCAAATCGGTGCTTGGATCTTTAACAATGGCTGCTTCAATATATCGAATTTGATTGTTGAGATTGTGCAACACCTTGTTTGTTGTGGATACTGCCTTTTGCAACTCGCTCACCTTTAATTGAAATGCCAACATCTCTGCTCGATTTGCAGCAGGTAAAACCGTGTTGTTTAACGCCTTTATCTCGAACGATACCATTTCGGTTAATGCCTCCATTTTGCCGTCTTGTTGTTTATACATCTGAACGGTATAAATCCCAGCGGCTGCCCAAGGGCCAACACTCTTGCTGCCGTACCTACCTGGGTCGCGATCTTTTAACTCGAGTGGGGTAGAAGGTGCTAGCCTGCAATCCCAAGTTAGTCGAGAAATTCCTTTGGAAGCCTTTTGCTTTATTTTATAAACAACTTCGTTCGCTTCATTTCGAATAACAAAGAGCACAAAAGGCTCGGCTTCACGGTCTTCGGCACGCAATTCATCCAATTTTGGATAGAATACATCTCCACCTTTTTTGGTGGTTGCAGCTTCTTGTTTTTGCCGCGTGGATTTTTTACTATCCATGCTGTCGTTAATCAAATAAGTAAAAACTACCCCAACTTCTGGATTAGGAGTGGTATATAAGTTCGAACCCTGAGTAGGTGTTTCTTTGTTACCCAGCGGATTTGCTTGTTCAAACATCAATCCGGGTTTTATGGGATAAATTACGGCAGTTTTTTTCAAATCTTCTTTTACGAAGCTTCGCATCGGAGCGTAATCATCCAATACATAAAATCCTCTACCAAAGGTTCCTAGAACCAAGTCGTTTTCTCGTTCTTGAATTTCTAAATCTCGCACAGCAATGGTTGGAAGCCCGTTTTTTAAAGCCACCCATTCTTTTCCTCCATCCAAGCTTACAAAAAGTCCAAATTCAGTTCCAGCAAAGAGAAGGTCTTTGTTGATGTGATCTTCCGCAACGTCGTACACCGATCCACGTTTGGGTAAATTTCCCTGTATGGCTTTCCAGGTTTCCCCTTTGTCTGTACTCTTAAAAATATACGGCTTGAAATCTCCTTGTTTGTGGTTGTTGAAGATAGCATAAACGGTTGATGCTGAATGTTTTGAACAAATAATGGCATTAACATAGGTTCGCTCAGGCACATTGTCGAAACGTTCAATCTTGCGCCATGTTTTGCCGTTGTCTTCGGTTATTTGTATCAACCCATCGTCGGTACCAACGTAGATCAAGCCTTCTTGTTTTGGGCTTTCATCCAGAGCAACAATATTGCCATAAATGGTGGTCGACTTATTCTTTTCAACGGCATCCATGCTCCAAACCTTATCCATTACCTTCATGGTATTTCGATCGAGCTGTCGGGTTAAATCACCGCTAATTTCTTCCCACGTATTTCCTCGATCATCGCTTCTAAAAAGCTTATTTGCAGCAAAATAGAGTCGTTTTGAGTTGTGTGGAGAAATGATGAGTGGGGCATCCCAATTCCAACGCAAGGCTGGATCGCCCAGCTTGTGTTGCGGCTTAATTCCGGTTCGTTCACCGCTTATCTTGTCGTATCGAACCAACCAACCGTATTGCGATTGCGCATAAACGATGTTCGGATTATCGGGATCTACCGCACTTTCAAAGCCATCGCCGCCATTGGTAATAAACCAGTCGTCGTTCGAAATTCCGTGTATGTTGATGGTTCTAGAAGGTCCACCCTGACTGTTGTTGTCTTGCGTGCCTCCGTAAATATTGTAAAACGGTAGGCTGTTATCCACCGCCACTTTGTAAAACTGTGTGATGGGTAAATTTGATTTGTAGTTCCAAGTTTTGCCGTGATCGTGGGTTTCATATACACCGCCATCGCATCCAACCAACCAGTGATTGGTATTGGCGGGATTAATCCACATGGCGTGATTATCTACGTGTTTGGCGTCTTCACCTGTAGCTTTAAAAGACTTTCCACCATTCTCGGTGTGCTGCAGCCACGTATCCAACGAAAACACCTTGTCGACATCCTTTGGGTCGCACACAATTTCTTGGTAGTAATTGCCTGAAGTGGTTTTTCCACTCATCTTATTCCAACTCGCACCTCGATCGGTTGAACGATAAAACCCACCCTTATCATCGGATGCTTCTACTATGGCGTAAACTACATCTGGATTGGCTGGAGAAATACCCAAGCCAATACGGCCCAAATCAACGGTAGGAAGTCCTTTAGAAAGTTTCGTCCAGGTTTTACCACCATCGGTTGACTTGTGAATGCCGGAACCCGGCCCGCCGCCAATGTAGGTAAACACATGTCGTCTTCGTTGTTCGGCAGCGGCATACAACACGTCTGGATTTCTTGGATCCATATGAATTTCAGTAAAGCCTGTATGTTCATCAATGTGGAGCACACGTTCCCAATTCTTTCCACCATCGGTTGTTTTATAAATTCCGCGTTCGCCACCAGCATTCCACAACGGACCCATTGCAGCCACGAAAACAATATTTGAATTGGTGGGATGGATGGATATCATGCCAATATGCTCACTCGTTTTTAACCCTACATTTTTCCACGATTTGCCTCCATCTTCCGATTTGTACAAGCCATCGCCATAGGCAACACTTCGTTGATTGTTGTTCTCTCCAGAGCCCACCCATACTACGTTGGAGTTGGTTGGGTCGATCGAAATGCATCCAATGGAATACGAGCCTTGGCCATCGAATACTGGTTTAAAGGTGGTTCCATTGTTGGTTGTTTTCCAAACCCCGCCTGAGGCAGCCGCAACATAGTATTCCCACGGTTTAGTGGGGTTTACGGCAATGTCGGCAACACGACCGGAGGTAAGAGCGGGCCCAACGCAACGGAGCTTAAACCCATTAAAGGTGGCACTTTTTAGCGTATCGGAATTTGCGCTTTGGCCAATTGAGAAAGAACTTAAAATAGTGGATATGAGTAGAATTGCTTTGAATTTCATTTATAGTATTTTTTTGTGGATGTGATATTACGGATTAAAACAGAATTGGCAAAAAAAAACCCGCACTCAAACGAGTACGGGTTTAATAAAAAAGTTGTTGAGGATATCTTAAATTACTTTAACATTCACTGCGTTCATTCCTTTTTTTCCTTCACGAAGTTCGAATTCTACAACATCACCTTCACGAATTTCGTCGATAAGTCCTGATGTGTGTACAAAATGATCTTTGTTTGATCCCTCTTCACTGATAAATCCAAATCCTTTGGTTTCATTGAAGAATTTTACTGTTCCTTTGTTCATTGTATAATTATTAAAAATAAAGTGCAAAGATAAACATAAATAATTGTCAAGCCTATTAAAGCTGAATTTATTTAGCACTTCTGAAATAATAATCCATTATTGGTTAAAAATCAACGGCTAAGATTCTACTTTTTTTTCGTTTCGCAACTTTATTATGGAAAGCACGTGAATGAATACTGCAACCGGCATTAAAAAAGCTGGAACCAATATAGTTGGGAAGCTTACCATTCCGGGCAGAGCCAAGGTTGTTTCGGATCCCCATAAATTGGGGATGTAGGTTGTTGTTACAAAGAGAATAATGACTGAAAATAATACTGCCAGTCCTAGATAGTTCCACCAAAGCACCAAGGTGTTTGATTTATTTAAATATTTATAATCCAGGTATCCAACTAACAGCGCTGAAAAACCAAAGATCATATCGTAGTTATATCCTTCAATGGTTACCTCTGGATGAAGCATGCCATTGGCTACTGATGCCACAAAGAGCAATTCGACAACAATTCGAAAGCTTTGAACAAAAGTTAACCAAGTGGTGGGAATGTTCGAAATAAATACCGCAGTTTCCTTTCTTCTTGCCACGACAAAAATAAATCCAAAGGCAGGAAAGATCGTAAAGATAGGGAAGCGAGGAGGCAAGCTATAATCTTGTAAGATTCCTGTTTTAGCCATTGATATAAGATATACAAACCATCCAGCCAAAACCAAGGATGCTTTAAGTAGTTTTTGCTTCCGTTTAATTGGTTCTACTCCGGATTTGTGTAAGCCAAAGTTATAGCAATACAAAAGGATGACCGACACAAATACGGTGAGAAGAATGTAACCTAAATCGTTCATAATGTGTTATTTAAGTGCTGTAGTTTTCTTAAAATTTGATCGAGTTCTTTATTTCCTGCATCGCCCAAAACGTCGTTTACCTCTTTCCTTGCGTCTTCCCAGGCGGGCACAACCTGCTCCATTTTATTCAATCCTTGAGTGGAAATGGTCAATTTTTTGTTGTCAACCTTTTTAATTAATCCGGTTGTGAGCAAAACTTGAATGTTTCTACTTATTGATGATTTTTCCAGAACTAGGAGCTTAGATAATTCGGTTTGCGTTTTTGGCCCCGCTTTGGCCAACACAAATAATACATTCACTTGATTGGTGGTTAAGCAAAAAGGTTTGAAATATTTGCGGTAAACGTTCAATATCAAACGCTCGCAAAGAACTATTCTTCGACCATGGCAGCTTGCGGGTTGAGCGGATTTTAGATTTGGATAATTCGTAAGCACGTGCAAATATAGTAAAAGTTGTATGTACAACTTTATTGATTTGACGACGAAATTCATGTAAATATGACCTTCATATATCCTTCCTTTTTACGTACTTTGTTGCCATGCGCAAATTATTCTTAACATCGGGAATGGTGGTTATAATGGTTTTTGTGAACTTGCAGTGCTTTGCTCAAGAGGATAGCAAGTTTCAGCTAAGTTATACCTTTGGATTGGGTATGGAATCATCACAGCTCAACTGGTATGTTAGCAACAGCAACTACGTATCTACGCATTCATTGCAATCGAAATATACCTTTTACAATTCTCCAAAACTTAGTTTGGCAAGCGGATTAGGGCTTCATTGGTTGGGAGACCGATCTTCCAATTTTATGATTTTCGAAGGCACAATCGATCCATTCTTTGGGTCATTTGGACCGATTCAAACCAAACAACGTTTGCTCACAATCAACATCCCAATTTATCTCAGTATACAAAACGAAAACTTCGTTTCTACCACAGGCCTCAAAGGGAACTTTATTGTTCATGCTAAAGAATATTTTGCGTTAAATGCTTTCTCGGGTCGGCTACTCACAAATGAAAACCCCGAACAGTTTAAACGATTTGGAGTTTCTTTATATCAAGCCGTGGAATATAAAATTGCCTTAAATAATCGCACCTTTTTTATTGGACCCAGTGCCGAGTTTTTTGTTTCGAACCTTTTAGACTCAGGAATTGGGAGAGTCCATTTTACGGGATTTGGTCCCGCCAAATATCATCCACTTGTGCTGGGCATTAATTTAGGGCTGAGCATCTAGCTCACGTCACATCGCCATTTTTCGCCATCCTTTCAACTAAAGTGAAAACACTTAACGCTCCAATTATTTCTATTTGTTATGTCATGCATTGCAATACGCAAAATATAAACGTATTTAACGGCGAATTTGGCGGTTATGGTACATAACCGCATGCCAATAATAATTTAGTAGGAGCGCTATTAACGCACAAAGAATTATGCTAGAAATAGAAAACATTGAATTGAAATTCCTCAGTGTTGATGATTACCAAGAGCTTAAAAAGGCTATGATTGTATCGTATACAAACATGCCAAACTCGTATTGGCGTGAGAATCAAATTCAAAATCTGGTAAAGCAATTTCCTGAGGGTCAGGTAGTTATTAAAGTAAATGAGCAAATTGCCGGTTGTGCTCTATCCATTATGGTGGATTACACGACTATAGAAGAACATCATTCCTATAAGGAAATAACGGGCAACTACACTTTCAGTACACATACCGAAAAGGGAGATGTTTTATACGGAATCGATGTTTTTATAAAGCCGGAGTTTAGAGGATTACGATTGGGCCGAAGATTGTACGATTACCGTAAAGAACTTTGTGAAAAACTCAACTTGAAAGGAGTGGCCTTTGGAGGTAGAATTCCAAATTATCACAAGTTTTCGGATGAATTATCTCCGAAGGAGTACATCGCTAAAGTTCGTCGAAAAGAAATTCACGACCCGGTGCTAAATTTTCAAATTTCCAACGACTTTCATCCAGCAAAAATTTTAAAGGGATACTTAGAAGGAGACGAAGCCTCTGGAGAGTTTGCAGTTTTATTAGAATGGGATAACATCTATTATGAAAAACCCAGTAAAAAAGCCAGCACCATAAAAAAAGTAGTTCGGTTGGGTTTAATTCAGTGGCAAATGCGACCCTACAACAACCTCGATGAATTAATGCAACAGGCCGAATATTTTGTGGATGCTGTTTCGGGGTATCGATCCGATTTTGCCTTGTTCCCAGAGTTTTTCAACGCTCCGTTAATGGCCGAAAATAACCATTTAACAGAAGCCGAAGCCATTCGAGAACTAGCGGGTCATACACCTTTTATTGTTACCAAGTTTAGCGAGTTGGCTATTTCGTACAACATCAACATTATTTCGGGCAGCATGCCAGAAATAAAAGATGGAAGCTTATATAATGTTGGCTACCTGTGCCGCAGGGATGGAACGACCGAACGCTATGAGAAATTACACGTAACTCCCGATGAAGCGAAAATCTGGGGGCTGCAAGGTGGTTCGACCTTAAAAGCCTTTGACACAGATTGCGGTAAAATTGGCGTACTAATCTGTTATGATTCGGAATTTCCGGAATTGAGCAGATTGCTGGCCGACGATGGAATGGACATCTTGTTTGTACCTTTTTTAACGGATACACAAAATGGATATTCACGCGTTCGCAACTGTGCACAAGCTCGTGCCATTGAAAACGAATGCTATGTGGCCATAGCAGGAAGTGTTGGGAATTTACCCAAGGTACACAACATGGATATTCAATATGCGCAATCCACCGTTTTTACTCCATGCGATTTTTCGTTTCCGGCAAATGGAATTAAGGCAGAAGCAACCCCAAATACAGAAATGATTCTAATTGCCGATTGTGACATCGACTTGCTCAGAGAGTTGAATCAGTTTGGCAGTGTACGAAATCTACGAGATCGAAGAAAGGATCTTTTTGAATTGAAAAAATTGTAAGATAGGGTCATTTTTTAAAACGCGTTGCTTATTAGATTCTTCCAATTCATTTCCCCGTTAAAGAAGCGGCAAAGGGTTATGAAAATGACGGAACCCGTTTGGTAGTAATTTTAAATTTATTGGAAGCACTTTGCTCGATTTGGAAAGAAGTAATTAAAAATACCTCCTGATTTTCAATCACTTGACTCAATTTTGCCCAATCCTTCGTAGGGTTTGATTTTAACGTTGGAATTTGAATAAACTTTGCGGTGCTAAAACATATCACACGCATCGAAGATGTATTTCACATTTGCCTCTCAAGCTTCTCGATATCAACCTTTAACCGTAGATTTCACCATCATTCCATCTTTATTTTTCCATAGTACTTGCCTGTTAAATTGGGCGATTCTAAAAAGGGATTCTATTTTTTCAATTTCCAAGACCATTAAATGTAATTTTATTCGATGATATTGATTATAATTTTTGTGCTTGGCTATCTATGTATTGCGCTCGAACATGTTCTTAAAATAGACAAAGCAGCTACGGCCATCACTACCGGTGTATTGTGCTGGGTTGCGTATGCGTTAGGTCACCAATCGGACCTTCAACATATAAATGAAGAACTCATACTTAAACTTGGCGAAATAAGCAGCATCTTATTCTTCCTGATTTGCGCAATGACTATTGTAGAACTCATTGATACCTACAACGGCTTTGAAATCATTACCAATAGAATTTCTACAACCAGTCCATTAAAACTCCTTTGGATTGTTGGGATAATCACGTTCATACTCTCTGCCATTCTTGATAATTTAACAACGGCCATTGTTATGGCAGCTTTGTTGCGAAAACTCATCAAAGAAAAAGACTTGCTTTGGATTTTTGGCGGCTTTGTAATCATTTCTGCAAATGCCGGAGGTGCTTTCTCACCCATTGGTGATGTGACAACCATTATGCTTTGGGTGGGAGGGCAAGTTACAACTGGATCGATTTTAACGAAGGATTTTGTACCAAGCGTTGTTTGTTTACTAGTTCCATTGATTATGGCTAGCTTCACCTTACGTAATCTTAAAACCATGTCGTCGGATCTTTCCGACACGGCAACCACGCATCTCGCTTCTAAACGTGAAGAAACACTTGTACTTATTCTTGGCGTTACTGGTTTAATTAGTGTTCCGGTTTTTAAAACCTTTACACATCTACCTCCTTTTATGGGAATATTGCTCAGCTTGGGCATACTTTGGATAATAACAGAGCGCATGCATGTTAAGAAGAATGAATCCAATAAAAAGCAGCTAAAAATTCACAGCATTATTCAAAAGATTGACACTTCGAGTGTTTTATTTTTTTTGGGAATTTTGTTGGCCGTTGGTTCACTAGAAATTGCCGGCCATCTAAACAGTTTGGCAATACTTCTAGATGAAAACATTGGCAACATGTATATGATAAATGTTGCAATTGGACTGCTATCTGCGATCGTTGACAACGTACCATTGGTTGCAGGAGCAATGGGGATGTATGACTTAAACACCTACCCAGTAGACCACAATTTTTGGACTTTTTTAGCATACACCGCAGGCACGGGAGGCTCTGTTCTAATTATTGGGTCTGCAGCAGGAGTGGCCATTATGAGCGCATTAAAAATTGACTTCATCTGGTATGTTAAGAAGATCAGTTTGTTCGCTTTGTGTGGATACTTGGCCGGATCACTGGTTTACATTCTTTTAAACGCATAGAACTTTTCTTGTTCCAAATATAATTTAATCTGATTCTCCGTAAATATTGCCGATTATGTTGAGGTGCACATTACTGAACAGTCAGATGCCAATACAACAAAAACCACCTTACAATGGGTTCACATGGCAATCAGTAATGCTAAAAACCTGAGTTCGATTAATCTTTTCAAATTCAGATTTGTATAGAACCCAAGTAGTAAGGCGAAAACAGGAAGGTTTATGTTTATAAACCGACTG
>JBLHHI010000086.1:0-14767 GCA_047614125.1 Bacteroidia bacterium
GCTCTTCTAGTAATTTCTCTGTTTTCTCGTTCATTAGACAAATATTTAATTTTTTAAAATATTGCCTACAAACTAATCTGTCAATTTTTTAATGAGTTACTTCAAACACAAAATGGTGTACAGTCCCTAAAAAGCTGTCTTTCCATCTCGATGTCTTTTTGTCTTTAAGTCTCTAAGTCTCTGAGTCTTTCAGTCTCTCAGTCTCTAAGTCTTTCTATCTCTTAGTCTTTAAGTCTCTTAGTCTCTTAGTCTCTCAGTCTAGCAAGAAGATATTTAGACTGAAAGATTTTTAGACTGAAAGATATTTAGACTAGAAGCAATGAAGATCGATTAAACTACATAAAAAGCTGTCTTTCCATCTCGATGTCTTTTTGTCTTTTTGTCTTTAAGTCTCTGAGTCTTTAAGTCTCTGAGTCTTTCAGTCTCTAAGTCTTTCTATCTCTTAGTCTTTAAGTCTCTAAGTCTTTAAGTCTCTAAGTCTTTCAGTCTCTTAGTCTTTCTATCTCTTAGTCTCTAAGTCTCTTAGTCTTAAAGTCTCTAAGTCTTTCTATCTCTAAGTCTTTCTATCTCTTAGTCTTTAAGTCTCTTAGTCTTTAAGTCTCTAAGTCTATTCGTCTCTCAATACCGGAATAATCTTATTTTTGCTCAAAATCATAACAATGGATGTAGTAGTAAGCGGAATCAGGCCAACGGGAAAGTTGCACTTGGGCAATTACTTTGGTGCCGTGAAAAATTTCCTGCTTATGCAGGAAAATTACAAAACGTATTTTTTTATTGCCGACATTCATTCGCTAACCACCCATCCAACGCCAGCCGATTTACACAACAACGTAAAACAGGTTTTGGCCGAATACTTGGCCATGGGCTTGGATCCGGAGAAATGTTCGCTCTTTATTCAGAGTGATTTACCGCAGATTTCGGAGCTGTATACGTACATGAACATGAATGCCTATTTGGGCGAGTTGGAGCGTTCTGCATCTTTTAAAGACAAGGTTAGAACCCAACGAAATAACGTGAATGCTGGCTTGTTAACCTATCCAGTTTTAATGGCGGTAGACATTCTAATTCACAAAGCAAACTGGGTGCCGGTGGGTAAAGATCAAGAACAACACCTTGAAATGACTCGAGTTTTTGGACGCAGATTTAACGACATATACAACGTGGATTGCTTTCCAGAACCCCATGCATTTAAGCAAGGGAGTGCAGATTTGGTTAAGGTTCCAGGTCTTACAGATCAAGGAAAGATGAGTAAGAGTGGAGGTGAGGGAGACGCGGTTTTCTTTGACGATGATGAAAAAGTTACGCATAAAAAAATTATGCGCGCAGTAACCGATGAAGGTCCACAATCGATGAATGCCGTAAAATCAACGGCCGTTCAGAACTTGTTCGACATCATGAAGTTGGTTTCAGCAGAATCGACAATCGAACATTTTGAAGAGGCACATGCCAATTGCACCATTCGTTACGGAGATTTGAAAAAGCAAATTTCGGAGGACGTAGCCATGTTCGTAGCCCCGGTTCGGGCTAAGATTCAGGATATTCGCTCGAACGATGCGTATTTGTCGGAAGTAGCGAAGATGGGTGCCGAAAAGGCGCATAAAAGCGCGGAAAGCACCTTGAAAGAAGTGCGCGAAATAATTGGTTTTAGAAAATTTTATTAGATAGATTTGAAGTCATATAAATCTCATTAAGTACTAGAGCATGCACATTGCCATAGCAGGAAATATTGGAGCCGGAAAGTCGACACTTACCGGGTTATTAGCGAAACATTACAAGTGGGAACCTCATTACGAATCGCTGGAAAACAATCCATATATTTCTGATTTCTATGAAGATATGCAGCGATGGTCGTTTAACTTACAGGTGTACTTCTTGAACAGTCGATTTAACAGCGTTCGAAATTTTCGGCAACGCGGCGAAACCGTTATTCAAGATCGCACCATTTACGAAGACGCCTACATCTTTGCCCCCAACTTGCATGCCATGGGTTTAATGAGTACCCGCGATTTTGATACCTATCAAGCGCTGTTTTCCAGCATAAAGTCTATGCTCGAGCCACCCGATTTGATGATCTACTTGCGTGCCAGCATACCGGCTTTGGTAAGTCGAATTCAGAAAAGAGGCAGAGAGTATGAAGACTCCATTCGTTTAGATTATCTAAAGCGCTTGAATGAACGCTACGAAGCCTGGATATCAACCTACGCCGAAGGAAAACTTTTAATCATTGAAGTGGATGATTTGGAATTTGAAACCAATCCAGAAGACCTTGGAATCATCATTAGTAAGATCGATTCAGAGATTCACGGCTTGTTTTGATGGTTAACGGTTGATGATAAATGGTTGATGATGAACGAATGATGCGATCTTGATCAAGATTGTGAGCTTCAGCGAATTTAAGCACTTAGTTTCAGCACAACATTCCAAAAGTTCCTTTTAGATCAGTAGATTTTGTTGAACCAAATTCAGTAAAATGAAAGAACGCGTTGTCCAAAATATTAGTTATCAATTTGCGGTAAATATAATTTTGGTATACAAAGAACTTGTACAACAAAGTGGCTATATTTTTGCAAAACAAATCGTGCGAAGTGGCACTTCCATAGGAGCAATGATTCGAGAAGCGGATCACGCCGAGAGCAAACCAGATTTTAGACATAAACTGGCCATTGCCCAGAAAGAAACCAGCGAAACTCTGTACTGGTTAGAACTGTTAAACGAGACTGGTTATTTGGGAAAAGCAAACTTTCAAAAGCTTCACATAGAAGCATTGTCAATAATGAAATTGCTCACAAAAATTATTAAAACATCCAAACTTCGATCAAGCGCGGTTAAATAGCACATGTCCAATTAAACCCTAGGTAGACTACTTGCAAAGATTAACTTCCGTTAACCATTAATCATCAACCGTAAATCATTATCCGTTAATCATTATCCGTTAACCATTCTCCATCATTCTCAACGCCGTATACGCCGCCTCAGCACCTTTATTGCCGTGCTTGCCACCAGCACGCTCTTCCGCTTGTTGCTGATTATCAGTGGTTAATACACCAAAAATTACCGGCTTATTGTATTTCAAAGAAACGTTGGCAATGCCATTGGCCACTGCATTACAGATGAAATCAAAATGTCGAGTTTCTCCTTGAATTACCGTACCAAGAGCAATCACCGCATCCACAGCCTCTTTCTGCGCTTCGCGTTGCGAACCCAAGATTAGTTCAAAGCTTCCCGGCACCCAACAAACCGAGATTTGTTCGGATGGAACCTTGGCTTCGCTTAAGACCTGAAAAGCCCCGTCAACCATAGCTTGATTAACAGACTTATTCCATTCGGCCACCACAATGGAAACACGCGCCTTTGGGAGTTGAGGTATTTCATTTTCGAAAACGGAAAGATTTTTATTTACGGACGACATACTGCTTTTTATGTTGAAAGGTTCTTAAACAAAAAAGCAGAGCACAATGGCTCTGCCTTTCCAAAAAATTATTGATTTAACTATTGGCAGAAGCCTTTTCAGCTCGAGCTAAGTACTTATCAATTTCTTGACCAAAGCGAGATTTGGAGTATTTTTCTTTAATGATTTTATAGGCACTGTAGGCCTTATCCCATTTTCCTAGTTTTTCGTATGCGGTTGCTGCTTTCTTAAGGCAGTACGGCGTAGTGAAATCATTCTCTTTAGCATTGGCAGCCTTCATGTAATATGAAGCGGCCTCATCCAAATTTTCTAGCTCAGAATAACAATCTCCGATCAACCCCAACGTAAGGGGACCAACCATTTCATCCGAAAATTTAGCTTTCTTTAAATAGGTAATTGCTTCCTCAAATTGACCCTCGTTCATCTTGGTTCGGCCGGCATAAAAGTTCGCTCTCTTCCCAGCAAGTGTTCCGCTGTATTCGTTCGCAACATCGATCAAGCCCAAGTTGGTGCCATCACCATTCAGGGCTTTTTGAGTTGAATCCATTCCGTAATATCGTTCCGCCATGAAAATGGCAACATTGGCTTCTTTTTCCTTCTTAGGTTTTAAATACCCAAAATAGGCATACACCAAAGCAGCTACTAAAAGCAATGCACCACCTGCGTAGGCTAAGTTTTTTGAGTTATCTGTAAAAAAATGATCGAAACTAAAACCCTTTGAGGTTTCGGTTGCAACAACTTCTGGTGCGTTATCTTCCTGTTCTTGACTCATTGTCTAATTTTTTGCAAAAATAATCCTTCTTAGCATTCAATTCTAATCCAATGCAAATCATGGATATTTTTAATTTCTATTCAATAATATATGGGTAATCTTCAACATACACATCGGTGTACAGCTCAGACACATCAGGGTATTCCGAAGCTTCTGCAAATTCTACCGTTGCTTCAACTTCCGAAATAATTCGTTCATCCAGGGCTTCAAAATCAGCTTCAGTCAACCATTTTTTGGAAATCATGGTTGCCTTTACCTGCTCAATAGGGTCTAATTCTTTGTATTTGGCCAATTCTGCTTTGGTACGATATTTTGCCGGATCCGACATCGAATGACCTTTATATCGATAGGTTTTGATCTCCAATAATGTTGGGCCATCTCCTTTTCTTGCTCGTTCTGCCGCCGTGGCAACGGCTTCATGAACGGCTTCACACGACATACCATCCACTTGTTCGGAAGGCATTTCGTAGGCCAAACCAATTTTGTATAAATCCAAAACGTTGGTAGTACGTTCCACCGATGTTCCCATGGCGTATTCATTATTCTCAATAATAAATACAACAGGTAACTTCCACAACATAGCCATGTTAAAGGCTTCGTGCAAGGCACCTTGCCGAACGGCACCGTCACCCATGTAACACATCGAAATGTTCTTTGTTCCCTTGTATTGCTCAGCTAAGGCCATGCCGGCACCCAACGGAATTTGTCCGCCAACAATGCCATGTCCACCGTAAAAATTGTGCTCCTTACTAAACATGTGCATACTGCCGCCCTTGCCTTTGCTGCAACCTGTAATCTTTCCAAACAACTCAGCCATAACCGCCTTGGGCTCAATGCCACACGCAATGGCATGACCATGATCTCGATAGGCAGTAATAACCTTATCGTCTTTGGTGGTAGCTGATGTAGCTCCTGCAGTCACGGCTTCTTGCCCAATGTACAAGTGACAAAATCCTCTGATTTTTTGCTGCCCGTACAATTGCGCACATTTTTCCTCAAATCTGCGGATCAGCAACATTTGCTCCAACCACGTACCGTAATTCTCTTTAGTAAACTTTATTTTTGCCATGCGATAAATTCCAATTGCTGAATTGTCAAAAGCGGCACAAAAATAGTATTTCCCACACGAAGTGTACATCAAAAAACTCGAATTGTCGGAATTTAAAAATCACGACTCGGCAAGCTTCACATTTTGCAGCGGGTTTAACTGTTTTTACGGAAAAAATGGAGCGGGAAAAACTAATCTTTTAGATGCCATTCACTACCTGAGTTTTGGGAGAAGTTATTTTCACCGAAACGATTTACAAAGCATCCGGTTTGACAGCACGTATTCCATTATTAAATCGAAGGTTGAAAGTGCCAACGAAGAAATAGAGTTGAGCGTTGGGTTGTCATCTACCGAGAAGAAAACCATACGTAAAAATGGGGCGGCTTTAACAAAACTTTCAGATGTAATTGGAGTATTGCCGTGTGTAATGATTGCACCTGCAGACATCCAACTCATTAACGGAAACAGCGAAGAACGCCGAAGACTTATGGATCGCACCATTTCTTTGGTTAACTCCAACTACTTACACCAGCTTATTCAGCACAACCGTTTACTCGAGGCTCGAAACGAGATGCTTAAGCAATTCGCATTGAACCGACACGTAGACGACTTGGCGCTGGAAGCAATTGATTTTCAGCTGCATCCGTTGCTGGATTCCATTCATCGGCACCGAAAAGACTTCGTTGAAAAATGTCTATCGCAAACTACAACCATCTACAATGCCTTAACCGCATCGGATGAACACATTGAAATAAAGTATGCATCCAACCTTGAGAACAAAACAGGCAAAGAACTTCTTACTGCTCAAAAAACCAACGATGTATATGCACAACGAACCAAGTTTGGAGTGCATCGAGATGAGTTGGATATCTTGATTAATGCCATGCCACTCAAAAAGTTTGGTTCCCAAGGACAAATAAAAACAACCACCATTGCCCTAAATCTGGCTACCTATCACTTCCTATCGGCGGAAACCGGAAAGTTGCCTATTCTACTTCTCGACGATATTTTTGAAAAAATAGACGACCATCGAGCAACTCGCCTTATGGAAGAAATTGGTAAATCAGGCTTTGGTCAAATTTTTATCACCGACACAAATTTAAAGCGACTCGAAGAAAAATTACTCGAACTCGAATGCGAGAAAAAATTCTTTAATATTGAAACCAATAATGAAGAAGTTACTGCGTGAGTGAAGAGAAATCAATAAAGGTATTAATCGACCAGCTAATCAGCGGATATCAGCTGGATGGCAAGATGGCGGAAAAGAAAATAACAACGTCTTGGGAGGAAATTGTGGGCAAAACCATTTCAAAATACACCAAGCGAATTACCTTTTTTAAACGAACCATGTACCTAGAAATCGAGTCGGCATCCTTAAAAAACGACCTATACTTTCACGAACAAATCATCGTTGACAAAGTGAATCAGTTTTGTGGAAGCAAGGTCATCGATAAAATAGTATTCAAATAAGTTACAAAACCCTATGAGTCACCTTATTGCACCTTCGGTCTTATCCGCAGATTTTAACAACCTTGGGCGAGACGCCGAAATGATTAATAACAGCCAGGCCGATTGGTTTCATGTGGATGTAATGGACGGCGTTTTTGTTCCTAACATCTCTTTTGGCTTTCCGATCATTAAAGCGCTTAAAAAATTATCCAAAAAACCGCTTGATGTTCATTTGATGGTGGTTCAGCCCGAACGATACATACAAGATTTTGCAGATGCCGGTGCCGACGTGTTAACTGTTCATATTGAGGCAAGCACACACTTGCACCGAAGTTTACAAGCCATTAAACAGGCGGGAATGAAGGCCGGAGTGGCACTTAATCCACATACCCCAGTATCCTCTTTGGCAGAGGTGATTAACGATATAGACCTCGTGTGTTTAATGAGTGTAAATCCGGGTTTTGGTGGTCAGAATTTTATTGAAAATACGTACAAGAAAATTCGAGAATTGGCCGATATGCGCAAAACAGCTCAAGCCTCGTTCTATATTGAAATTGACGGTGGAGTAAATCTTAAAAACTGCCCAATCTTGTTGGAAGCGGGCGCCGATGTAATGGTTGCCGGCAACACCGTTTTTTCTGCCGATGATCCAACTGAAATGATTAAAAAGTTAAAAGCGGTGCAACAAACCGGAACGGTGGTTTAAGTCGGAACGATCGAATGATAAAAAGACTTCACTTTCTGCTGTTATTTATTTTATCTACTTGTTTTGCCTACGCTCAACAAGGCACTGTTTCGGGGTATGTGTATGACGCTGAGCAAGTTCCAATCGAAAATGCCTCGGTCTATGTAAACGATGAGCGGGTAATTAATACCAATGAAGATGGATATTATAAAGTTGCTGTAGAACTTGGGAAGCAAGTAGAATTGCGGATTGTATTTTCAAATTCATCGCAATTGTATTCGGTGTTTCCATCCGCCCAGAATCCAAATTTTAAAAAGAATTTTACCTTTATTTTAGATCATAAACTCGATGATGCCGTTGTTAAACCTGGTCAACGAGCCGTAACCCAAGTGGGTACCATTTCAGTCGATCCTCGAGAATCGGTTAAAATGCCAACCTTAACTTTCGAACAAACCCTGGCTGCCCAAGGAATTGGAATTTCTATACGCAACGAACTTTCATCGGCCTACAATGTGCGAGGAGGCAACTTCGATGAAAACTTGATTTACGTGAATGATGTTGAAGTATATCGACCTTTTTTAGCTCGATCTGGGCAACAAGAAGGACTGAGTTTTGTGAATCCAGACATGGCCAGCAGCGTAACTTTTTCGTCGGGTGGATTCGAATCGAAGTACGGCGATAAACTTTCATCGGTGTTGGATGTGCAATACAACAAGCCAAAAAAGTTTGCAGGCACGGCAACCATGAGTTTCATGGGTGCAGCCATTCACGTTGAAGACGAGCCGGGCGAACAGAACCGATTTTCGTATGTATTTGGCGCTCGATACCGCACTTTGCAGTATGTATTGAACACGCTCGATGTTGGGGGAGATTATCGTCCAAGATTTACTGACATCCAAGGGCTTTTTAGTTTTAAGATTAACTCCAAGCTTACGGCAACTTGGTATACCACCTTTGCTCAAAATAATTATCTGATAGTGCCCGAAAGCAGACAAACCAACTTCGGCACAGTTCAAAGTGCCGTTCGGCTTTTTGTGGCCTTTGGTGGATCGGAGTTGACCGAGTATTCTACTTGGCTAAATGCCGGCACACTCGAATACAGATTTAGCGAACGAACGAAGCTTAAGTTTATCAGCTCAACATATAGAAGCATTGAAAAAGAGCACTTTACCATTGAAGGTGCCTATCGATTGGAAGAACTGGAAAACAACTTGGGTTCCGATAATTTTGCGGAAGCGCGAGCTCTTTTAGGCGTTGGATATTTCATTAACCACGGCCGAAATGATTTAGACATTGAAGTAAACAACTACAAACTCATTGGAACGCATTACTTCAATCCAAGAAACTCCATCGAGTTTGGTGGAAAATATCAGACGGAGAACATCCACGATAAACTGAGAGAATGGAATTACAACGATTCGGCTGGGCATAATGCAAGCAAACTTCCCTCTGGCCCTGGCGAGATTGTAGTGGATGATTTCTTAGCAACAAAAATTCAACTCGAATCGCACCGCATAACCTCCTACATCCAAAATAAAATTGTGTTGGATGTAGACCGAGAAATGCGTTTAAACATTGGCATCCGAAGCCATTATTGGAGTGTAAATCAACAAAACGTTATTTCTCCACGCGTTAATTTTTCGATCCGGCCAAATAACAAATTTAACTCCTACTTGAACGATGTCTATAATAAAATTTATAGACTGCACGAGGTTTCGATTTACGATAAAGACAGCTTGCAAGGAGTTCATCCAGAGCTAACTAAGAACAACTTAGACAGCTTGTTAAAACGAGATTGGATTTTTAAAGCAGCCTTTGGTTATTATTTCCAACCACCGTTTTACAGAGAGTTGCGAAACATTAACGGTGTATTGAATATTAACCTACGAGCACAACGTTCCATTCACTTTGTGGTGGGTGGAGATTTAAACTTTACCGCTTGGAACCGACCTTTTCGACTCTTAGGAGAAGTCTACTTCAAAAAATTGGATGATTTAGTGCCGTATACCATAAATAATGTGAAGCTTAGATACGATGCCATCAACAGCTCGCAAGGCTATGTTGGAGGCTTTGATATGCGCGTAAACGGTGAATTCATTCGAGGCTTAGAGTCCTGGGTAAATTTTTCAATGTTGTCGGCCAGAGAGAACATCCAATACACCGACGATAACGGAATGAAACAAGAAACAGGGTTAATTAGAAGACCCACGGATCAACGTGTAAACTTTGCCATCTCGTTTCAAGATGAGTTGCCGTCTGATCCTTCGTATAAGATGCATTTGAATTTAATTATTGCATCTGCCTTGCCCTATTATTTTAACGGCAAATATCGGTATGAGGAACGTTTTGAAATTCCGGCGTATCGCCGAGTTGATATTGGATTTTCTAAAGAGCTTATTGATTTTAAGAAAGATGCCAAGAATCGACAAATTAAAAACTTTAACTCCCTGTGGCTCAGCTTGGAAGTATTTAACCTGCTCCAAGTTAATAACACTGCGTCGTATTTCTGGGTGGAAGATCTAAATAACAACTTGTACGGAGTTCCCAACTACTTAACAGGTAGGCGTTTAAACCTTAAGTTGATTGGAAGATTCTAATCCGTTTGTGTTTTAATTTAGACTTATCGTTTTAAGTTCCCAACCATTTTTAAAGTATCATCGTCAAGGGTTTGATTGTTCGATAACTTTAACTTTAATTTGTACGGTAGCAAAGCATTATGGGAAAACGAATTCTAAACGCAGTAATGGTATGTGGAGTATTGCTCCTAGTTACACAAACTGCTCAAGCACAACAAGATCCGTATTACACGCATTTCAAATTTAACAGGGCTGCGTATAATGCTGGCGCCATAGGGGAGAAGGATGATTACATTTGTTTAACCACAGTTGGCCACAACCAGTGGCTTGGTTTCGATGATCGAACCTGGATTGATCGAAATACGGGAGAACCCATTGGTACTCAACAACCCATTGAGAATGTTGCTCCGGTTACCATCAACTTTAATATTTCGGGTCAGCTTCCCCATGCAGAGGGGCGAGAGCCATTTGGCGCGGTTGGTTTGTCTGTTTTTGACGACCGGTTAGGCTTTATGAAAACTACGTCTTATAAAATTCAAGGTGCGTATTTTATTCCTATCCAAGGTAATTTTGGCCGACTTAGCTTAGGGGTGGATGCGGGATTTACTTCCTTTGGATATGTGAACCCTCAATTTCGGTTTCGTCAAGCGGGTGATCCAAGAATTCCAACCAGTGATGCAAGCGAATCAAAATTTGACTTAGGCTTCGGAGCTTTTTATACGCAAAAGCGATTGGGACCACTCGAAAATTTTTATACGGGTCTTTCTTTATCGCATTTAAATGGAACAAACTATCATCTATTAATTTCACCCGCAGGAACACCGGCTCAATACTCTGATTTAACGTTGGCACAGCACGTATATTTTCTTACAGGTGGCGAGTTTAATTTGGGCGGAAATCCAGCCTTGGTGATGGAACCGGCTGTTTTGATAAAGTACAATACCAAGCTTCAAATAGACTTAAGTGCTACCGTTTTATACAATCAGACGCTTCGCGGAGGTTTGGGTTATCGGCAGTGGGGTACAGCTGATGCGATCTCCATTATGTTGGGATATGTTAAAGATGAAATCCAAGTTGGTTATTCGTACGACATAACGTTGAGCAAGGTGCAAAGTGTGAGTAACGGCACGCATGAAATCTTCCTAAAATATTGCTTTAGTTTAAAAGTTCCACCACCACCGCCAAGTCTCTATTTGCGCGGTACTCGAGAGTTGTAACATCTTCTTTTTAGGCGCAAAGCAATAATCATACTAATGTCACCGTTATAACCCTGATTTTCAAATCAAAAACATTGTTTATTTGATTTAAGTATCTATAATTGTAAGTTCGTTAAAATAAGACGATATGAGAAAAGTATTGAATGTATTTATTTTTGCCATGGTGGCTTTGGTTCTTTCAAGTTGTGGCGCAAGCTCAGATTGGGAGTTAACGGGGGTTCCAGGCCGACGGCCTTGGTTCCATCCACAACCATATGGTACTATTTATATACCTACTGGGACCTATCATTCGGGTCAAAGTGATCAAGATATTTTCCGCAGTTACATAGCACCTAATAAACAAGTTTCGATTCACTCCATGTGGATGGATGAAACGGAAATCACCAACAACGAATATCGTCAGTTTGTGCATTACGTTCGTGATTCGATTGCATATAAAACATTGGAATTGGTTGTGGAAGTTGAAAATCCAGAAGAGAGCTACGAGATCATAGATTACGAGCAAGAATTGGATTACACTGACAATGCTGAAGATTTAGGTGATATGTATTACCGCGTAAATCAGCGCTATAGACATAAACGAGAGATCGACATCCGTAAGTTAACTTACGAATACGAATTTCAAGATTATACAGCCGCTGCATATGACCGTGAGCATTACTACGATGATAAATTTGATCGAAGTGTTTACATCAAAAAGAAGAAAATAAAAATTTACCCAGATACTTTAGCTTGGATTCGTGATTTCGCATATTCATACAACGATCCAATGGTTCGGGTATACTTCTATCACCCTAAGTACGATGATTATCCGGTAGTTGGTGTGAATTGGCATCAAGCAAATGCATTCTGCGATTGGAGAACACGCATCATGCAACGCTACTGGGATTCGGAAGAAATGCCACTTACAGAACACTGGAGACTTCCTACGGAGTTTGAGTGGGAATATGCAGCGCGTGGCGGAAGAGACAACAACATGTACCCATGGGGCGGTCCTTACACAAGAAATTCTAAAGGTTGTTTCTTAGCAAACTTTAAACCAAATAGGGGAAATTATATGGACGATGGTGGACTGTATCCAGTTCGAGCTGACTCTTACTTCCCGAACGATTACGGCTTGTATAATATGGCCGGAAACGTTTCAGAATGGACAATCAATGCTTATGCCGAGTCAACACAACAGTTCTCGCATGACTTGAATCCAGATTACAGGTACAATGCCGATGAGAAAAAAGACGGTGAAGACTACTTAACACTTTCAAGAAAGGTGATTCGAGGTGGATCTTGGAAAGACATCGCTTACTTTATTCAAAATGGCTCAAGAACCTACGAATACCAAGATACTTGCAAGAGTTTCATCGGTTTCCGATGTGTTCAAACCTTCATCGGTCGATCTGCTTTAGATACTAAGTAAAAAACGAACCTTTCCTCAATGTTTGTTGGGGGTACTCCAAGAATATTTTATCAATAAATTTATTTAAATCAAGAAAGAGAACAATTTAATTTTATTACAATGAGTAAAAGTGTATTTGAAAGTAAAAGAATGAAGAAGGGGATGGCTATGGCTTATGGTCTTGGTGCATCCATTGTTATTATTGGTGCCCTTTTTAAGATTATGCACTGGGCTGGGGCTGACGCAATGCTTATTTTGGGTATGGGTGCTGAAGCTTTCATCTTTGCCATGTCTGCCTTTGAGCCCGTTCATGAAGAGTTGGATTGGACCTTGGTTTATCCAGAATTAGCTGGAATGGAAGGCGAAGGAAACAAAAAGGTTGGTGGAAGCAATACAGATCAAGTTTCTCAAAAATTGGATTTGATGCTGGCGGACGCTAACATTGGTCCAGATCTTATTGAAGGACTGGGTAATGGGTTGAGATCATTGACAACCAACGTAGGCAACATGGCTGATTTGTCTCATGCCACGGTAGCTACAAAAGAATACACTGAAAATATTTCAAAGGCAACTGATAACATGGGAGCCATGAGCAATGCATATGCTCGAGCAATCAATGCTTTAGACAGCTTATCTGAGTCTACAGAAGCATTTAAGGAATCCACTGGTGCAATTGCCAATGTAAATAACAACTTAGCCGATTTTGATCAGAAATTGAAGAGTCTGAACAATATTTACGGTGGTATGCTAAATGCCATGCGCCCAAGCAACTAGTTTGTTTCAACGCATTTGAGTTAGTTAAATTTTTACATTAATTAAGAGTAAGTTAAAAAATTATGGCGAGTGGTAAATTAAGTCCACGGCAGAAGATGATTAACATGATGTATCTCGTGTTAATAGCGCTTCTGGCCCTGAACGTATCAAAAGAGATCTTAAAATCCTTCCACCTTATGGAAGTGAGTTTTAATAAAGCAAAAGAAAATCTTGATTCTAAGATTAAGGCACAACTTGTTGGTTTTGCCGATCAAAAGGAAAATGATCCGAAGTTAATTCCGTATTACAAACGTGCTATGGAGGCTCAACGAGTAACCGATGAATTTGTCGCCTACATTGAAACAATTAAAAGCGATTTGGAAAAAAAATCAGGCGGTAGAAAAGACTTTGAAGAAGGTCAAGACAATTCTAAACCGTATAACGCGGAACTGCAAGGGATGGATAACATCGAGTTGCACGCGAATTATTTTATGGTAGACAATGCCGATGGGACTAAAGCTAAAGGATGGAAAGGGTTAGAACTTGAGAATAAAATCAATGATGCCCGCGCAGCACTGTTAAAGTTGTTGGAATCAGATACTGCGAATGGTGTTAATATCAAACCGGTACAAGCCAAAGCTGTTTCAGAATCAAGCCAATTGGAAGCCATTTTAGAAGCTTCTGATGTTAGGTATAAAACCTGGGCAGAGAAATATTTGGAGCACAGCCCATTAGCAGGGGTAATGACGATGTTGACCAAGGTTCAGAGTGATGCCAAGTCTACGCAAGGCGCCATCATGGATGTATTGCAACAAGGTAAGGCTCCCGTTCTTAAAATTGAAGCACTAATCCCAGTTGTAAAGGCAACCAAAGGAAACGTTGTTATGGTTGGCGAAAGTTTTGAAGCCGAAATATTTTTGGCAGCCAAAACTGCAGGTAGCGAAAACGACGAGTACAAGTTAACATCTGGTGGTTCGGGTCTTACCCGTGAAGGTTCAAAAGCAATTTATAAAGCTCAAGCCGGTAAACCTGGAACGTATAAGTTCACGGGTGTAATTACCGTGCAAACTCCAGAGGGACCTAAAAATTACAACTTTGAAAATGAATACCAAGTATTCCAAGGCGGTGCTACTATTTCAGCCACAGCTATGAATGTTTTGTACATTGGTGTACCCAATCCAATTTCGGTAGGTGTTCCAGGAGTAAATCCTTCGGATGTAAATGTAAGTATGTCGGGTGGTTCAATACGCCGCGATGGCAAGGAGTGGGTTGCAACGGTAACTACACGAGGTGAAGCAACAATTTCGGCATCAGCTAAAGTAAGCGACGGTTCTACTCGGAAGATGGGATCGATGGTATATCGTGTTAAATCACTTCCAAGACCAGAAGCCCGTTGGGGAGCCCTAGCAAGTGGATCATCAGCTCCAGGCGTTGCCATTACTGCTCAAAGCAGAATTGAAGCTAC
>JBLHHI010000087.1:0-14682 GCA_047614125.1 Bacteroidia bacterium
TAATCTCTACGGGTAGGCTCCCACAACTTCTGTCCGCGCATTGCGGTCATAAAACTTCCGCCAACCATTATACCAATTACCACGGGTGCGCCTTGAGCAATGTTTTGTTTTATCGCTTCAATATCCGATTCGCCTTGTGTTTCCCACAGTCTTTGAAAACCGCGTGTTTTATATTGCGATGCTTTGTTTAATTGTGCTCGAGATGGTTTGGTATCGCAATCGTTCTCGTTGTAGCCAAAGTCGTTCCAGGGCAATACACCTCGCTGTTTCATCACATCCATGGCATTGTGAATGTAAGCACCTTGACAATTGGGAAGTGAGATTTGATTATACAAAGATGCCGGGCTAAAAGCCACTACATTTCCGTTTTGACCAGTGGCTCGACTGTGCATTATGGTTCGAGCAGCATACGAGCTCGACCATCCAACGCAAGAACCCTGACTTCCCTGATTACCTCTTTTTGGGCAATATTTTTCTAAGCTAACTCTACTCGGACGGCCGTTTTTTGATGACACGGCCAAGGGTTCAAAGATTTCGCTTTGTGCATAAACCTCGGCGTCCATGTTTAAACCAGTTGCCAAAGCATTCTCATCGCTGCTATCAGTTACCTCATTTCCAGAAAAACTTCCACCAAAGAAATACCAACCTGCTCCCAGCGCAAGGAGTACCAGCAAGAACTTTGGCCGTTTAAACAACCATTTTAAAAGAGTGGGAAGAAAGAGCAGCAATATCGGGTTTACACCTCCTTTTCGACTTCCATTTCCACCTCGGTTACTGTTGCTCGGCGGTGGTGGGTCATCCACCATTCGAATTGGCATAGATACTAGTGTTTTAGGTTGTTAATCGTTAAATATATAATTGATGGACAAAAGCACTTTTGCGCAACAATCAACTTGAAATCAGGCAATTACACGCCCAATGCGTTTGCAATCGCGTTGTTGTAGATGTTGGAAAAGTCGCTCACCTTCCCAAAGTCTTCATTATTAATGCAAATAGAATTTACAGCTACTTGCCCAAGTACTTTACAATGTACTTGGTGTTCTGCACACTTTCCTTTAATTGCTTCAATCTTATCTGGATCGCATGAAACAACGACCCTACTTTGCGCTTCTCCAAACAACCAAGCATCGCTTCGCATGCTGTGATTACTCGTTATATCGGCACCAAAACCATTCATCATCGCACTTTCCAAAAGGGTAATAAACAGCCCACCTTCCGAAACATCGTGCGCACTTTGTACGTAACCCGATTGGATAATTTGTTGCAAGCTTTGTTGCAAAGCGTACTCTTCATCCAAATTGAAATATGGACATGTTGAGAATTTTACCTTGTGAAATTTAGAAAGGTATTGCGAACATCCTAAGTCTTCCACTTCTCGACCAAGAAGCAAGATTGCATCGCCTTGTTTTTTAAATCCCAGCGTTGTAATGTGCTTTGGATCTTCAACCAAGCCAACCATTCCAATGGTTGGTGTTGGATACACTGCAGTACCATCGGAGCTTTGGTTGTAAAAACTTACGTTTCCGCCAGTAACAGGAGTGCCAAATTTCTCGCACGCTCGCTTCATACCTAGAATGGCATTTTTAAATTGCCAGTACACCCCTTTGTCATACGGGTTTCCAAAGTTGAGGCAGTTGGTAATGGCACTGGGTACACCTCCGCTACAAACAATGTTTCGAGCTGCTTCACTCACGGCAATTGCCGTTCCAACTTCGGGATCTGCATGTACATATCGGCTGTTGCAATCTACGGTTAAAGCCAAAGAACGATTGGTTCCTTTTATCTTTACAATTGCCGCATCACTCTGATTATTAGTGCTTTGATTAATTGTGCCTACCATTGAATCGTATTGTTTATATACCCAATTTTTGGATGCAACATTGGGAAGTGCTGTGATAAAACGCGCAACTTTTAACAAATCTTGAGATGCTTCAACATCATCAAGGTGATACTTTTCGATTTCCTTCACATACCCAGGCTCTTCCCACTCTCGGTGATAAACGGGTGCGCCTCCACCCAGAACCAATGAATCAGCAGGTACATCGGCCGTTACCACTCCATCCTTAATATATTTAACTCGACCCGTGTTGTCAACTTCGCCAATTTGAGCATAGGTTAAATCCCACTTTGCCAGTATGGCTTCCACTTCCTTTTCTCTTCCTTTTTCTATAATTGCCAGCATTCTTTCCTGCGATTCGCTCAAAAGAATTTCCCAATCTTTCATATCATCTTGGCGCTTCGGAACCTTGTCTAAATCGATGGTCATTCCGGTTTTACTCTTTGCACTCATTTCGCAGGTAGAACACGTAATACCAGCAGCACCCATATCTTGCAATCCAACAACAGCCCCCGTCGGAATTAGCTCCATGGTTGCTTCTAAGATGAGTTTTTCCCAGAAAGGGTCTCCAACCTGAACGGCAGGCAAATCGTCCATGGCATCTTCGCCAATATCTTTACTTGCAAAGGCTGCCCCAGCTATACCATCTTTACCAGTGCTTGCTCCAAAAATATAAACCGGGTTTCCTACCCCATCAGCAACGGCTGATATGGTTTTCCCAACTTCCACAATTCCAGCGCTCATAGCATTTACCAAGATATTGGTTTCGTAACAATCGTCGAAATATACTTCACCTCCAACGGTGGGTATGCCAAACGAATTGCCATAATTGCCAATGCCTTTAACCACTCCTTTAACCAACCACTTGGTACGATCCGTACTAATGTTTCCAAATCGCAGTGAGTTTAATTGCGCAATCGGCCGGGCTCCCATCGAAAAAATATCTCGATTTATTCCACCCACCCCGGTAGCTGCACCCTGGTAAGGCTCGATGGCCGAAGGGTGATTGTGCGATTCGATTTTAAAGCAGCATGCCAATCCTCCACCAATGTCCACCAAACCGGCATTTTCTTCTCCAGCTTCCGCCAACATCATTGGCCCTTCTTTGGGGAGTTTCTTTAACCAAACTATCGAGTTTTTATACGAGCAGTGTTCACTCCACATTACGGAGTATATACTGAGCTCGGTAAAATTTGGAGTTCGACCAAGAATTTCCTTTATGTGGTCAAATTCTTCTGGGCGTAAGCCAAGCTCAATTGCTGTTTCTACGGTGGTTGCTTCCATTGCTTGCATCAATATCTTTTATACAGTCGACGTGTTTATTCAACTTATTTGAATCTGACAAAATTAAGTCTTGCCGAACGGAAAAAAGCATATTATAGCCCGCAAAGTAGATAAGTAGACAGCATATGTCGAAAAAAAATAGTGTGTGCAAATGTCAGATTTGAAATGCCGTTGTTGGTGACAATCTGTCAGAAACGATTTGAAGGAGATAGACGTTGTCAGCATTTATCCAAAAAGAGCTCAATGGCAACATAATTGCAGTTGAAGCTCCAAACACAAGGTTGAATATGAAGAAAGCTAAGAAGTCGGAAGCTGAAAATAAAAATGTTGTTGACCAAGAGGTGGATCACAATGCGGAAGTAGCCGAAAATGAGGCTCCTGCCGAGCGCGATATTGAGGCGGAATTAGCGGAGATGAGCGACAAGTTTTTGCGTTTGTATTCTGAGTTTGATAATTACAGAAGACGAACAACGAAAGAACGCGCTGATTTATTAAAATCGGCGGCTAAAGACGTCCTGTTTGAACTTCTTCCAGTGGCAGATGATTTTGACAGAACCGTAACTTCTATTCATAATGGTGCTGATTTGAAGGCACTTACTGAAGGCGTTAATTTGGTTCATACCAAATTCATGTCGGTATTAACCAAACAAGGTTTAGAACATATGGCTTCTCAAGGATTGGATTTTGATCCTGAATTTCACGAAGCAATTACAAAGATTCCATCACCTACCCCAGAATTGAAGGGAAAGGTTGTGGATGTTATAGAAAAAGGCTACACCATAAACGATAAGGTGTTACGATACGCTAAAGTAGTGGTTGGAGAATAGAAATTATGGCGAAGAGAGATTATTACGAAATACTTGGTGTATCGAAAAATGCAACCGAAGCTGAGCTAAAAAAAGCCTATCGGAAGTTGGCAATTCAATTTCATCCAGATAAAAATCCAGACAATTCGGAGGCGGAAGAAAAATTTAAAGAAGCGGCTGAAGCTTACGAGGTTTTAAACAACCCAGATAAAAGGGCTCGGTACGATCGCTTTGGGCATCAAGGAGTTGGTGGCGCTGCTGGAGGTGGCGGATTTAGTGGCGGCGGCATGTCGATGGATGACATTTTTAGCCAGTTTGGCGACATCTTTGGTGGTGGCGGCAGTGGCGGAGGTGGAAGCCCATTCGACAGCTTTTTTGGTGGAGGACGTTCGGGCAGAACCCGACAAGCGGTTGGTTCAAATATTCGCATAAAGCTTAAGTTGCCGTTGGAAGAAATAGCCAACGGAGTTGAAAAAAAGATAAAGTACACCAAAAAGGTAGTAGCCGAAGGCGTTAAGTTTGGCACGTGTAGTAAGTGTCAAGGTCGTGGCCAAGTGGTTCAGGTAACCAGTACTTTTTTAGGACAGATGCAAACTTCAACCACTTGCCCGGTTTGCGGTGGAAGTGGAAAATCTCTTACATACAAACCAAGCGGTTCAGATAACAACGGCCTAATAAGCAAGGAAGTAACCACCACACTCAACATTCCAGGTGGAGTTGAAGATGGCATGCAACTTTCTGTGGGAGGTCGTGGCAACGAAATAGCGGGAGGCGTTTCGGGCGATTTAATCATCGTGATCGAAGAAAAGCCCCATGATCATTTAAAGCGCGAAGGTTTAAACCTTATATATAATTTGTACATAAGCTTTCCAACCGCCGCAATTGGCAGCGACGTGGAAGTTCCGACTGTAGATGGTAAGGTGCGAATTAAGGTGGAAGCTGGCACACAAGCTGGAAAGATCCTACGATTAAAAAATAAAGGCGTGCCCGAGCTGAACGGATATCGCAAGGGAGATCAATTGATTCAGGTTAACGTTTGGACGCCTTCTAAATTGAGCAATGAAGAGAAGGAAATGTTAAAACAATTGGAAGAATCACCAAATTTTAAGCCGGATCCATCAAAAACGGAAAAAGGATTTTTTGATCGAATGCGTGAATATTTCAGCTAGACTTTGTTAGTCTTTTGCCTTTAGAATGCCTTCTTCGTACTTACCTCTATTAGCTGGATCCATGCTGGAAAGCAATTCTACTACTCGGTTCTTTTGTGAAGGACCCGCTTTCGAGTAGATTTGAATTAATTCGTCTGATTTAGCGTTAAAGAACAATCGAAGTAAGAGCGCATTTGGAAGAACGCTGTGCAATTGTTTCAATTCTTTTAAACTTTGATAAATTTCTTCGCGAGCCGCATCCATGTCGGATGTCATGGCATCCAACCCCTTGAAATGGTAGCGATAATAAGCTACTCGGAGAGGTTTAAATCGACTGTCCAACAAATTGTCAACCAAAAAGTAACGATTTCGATTGCCATTTCCATTGGTTGAGTTCCAACCCTGACCGGTATTCATAGCAACGTCTCGAATGTTTAGTGCTTTTTTGAAATACGTTTCGCCGCTCTGTAAGCCATACGTATCGAAATCCATCCCAACAATTATATTGGCATAAAATGCAAGTACACTGGGCAAGTTGCTTGAGAAGTTTCCCTCTTGAAAATCAATGGCTTGAAACTGCGCATATTCAAACTGCACATCGTTATCTAGATATGTAAAAACCATCGAGTTATATGAAGTATTGTAGGCAGTTCGGCTGGATTGTATGTTAAAATTTGCTTTGAATTTATCGACGGAAAAATCCGTTATCTCAATAACCAAGTTGCAGTCAATCTTTTCATTGGGCTCCACCTTATCGACCATCCACTTTTTATTATTCATAAACTGGGTAATCGAATTTTTAAGATCTTCGAATATCTGTTTATTCGTTTGTTGTATGTTTCCTGTTAAAACATCCACTGTGCAATTAAGATCTTGCCCAAACGCCACAACACTTGCTCCCCAAAGAGATAACAAAAGCACTAGTTTTCTCATAGCTGTATTAGCTCAGCAATTTTTTCGATTATATCGTCGGCTACCTTTGTTTTCGACTTTAAATCAAAAGTACATATTTCACCTGATTTGTCGATGAGCGAAACCTTGTTGGTATCGCCCGAAAAACCGGCTCCTTCATCGCGCAATGAGTTCAGCACAATAAGATCGAGATTCTTTTCCGTCAATTTAGTTTTTGCGTTTTCCAATTCGTTTTGGGTTTCTAAGGCAAATCCAACCAAAAGCTGTTGCTTTTGTTTGGCCTTACCTAAGGCTGCCAAGGTATCTGGAGTTTTAACGAGTGTCATCTCTATTGTATTGGATGACTTCTTAATCTTTTCGTCAGATTTATTTTTCGGTGTATAATCCGCCACCGCCGCAGAAAGTACCGCGATGTTGGCATGCGTAAAGTTTTGTGTGCAAACCGTAAACATTTCCTGGGCGGTTTGTACTGCAATTACGTCGATGTTTGGATGATTTGGAATTGGCACCGAAATGGGGCCATGTACCAAGATTACCTTAGATCCTTGCTGCGCAAAAGCTTTGGCAATTTCAATGCCCATCTTACCGGACGACCGGTTGCCAATAAATCGAACTGGATCAATGGGTTCATACGTTGGACCAGCGTTCACCAAAACTCGCTTTCCTTCAAGTTGTTTGTATTTAACAAAGCCAAGACTTGGTTCAAAAAAAAACTGAATGGTATTAAATATTGTGGCCGGTTCGGCCATTCTACCTTTGCCGCTCAAGCCGCTGGCCAATTCCCCTTCCTCACTTGGTATGATTTGAACACCATCCTTTTCAAGTAAATTAAGATTTCGCAGTAAGCTTGGGTGGGATGCCATATCTAAATCCATGGCCGGAGCCAACATAACCTTTGATTTGGCTGAAAGATATGTGGCCAGCAAGAGATTGTCGCATATGCCATTAGCCATTTTAGCAATGGTGTTGGAGGTGGCTGGAGCAATAACCAATAAATCGGCCCAAAGAGCTAATTCAACATGGTTGGTCCATTCGCCGCTTTCATCGTCGAACAACTGCGTTTCAACCTTGTTTTTGGATAAGGTGGAAAGCGTAAGCGGTCCAATAAATGCAGTGGCTGCTCGGGTCATAACAATGTGCACGTTGGCGCCTGCTTTAACCAAATCGCGAGTAAGTACCGCAACTTTATATGCTGCTATTCCACCACAAACGCCTAAAACTATGTTTTTCTCAGAGATCATTCTCAGCTTCCGGATTTCTGAAATAAATTTTGTCGTTCAGAAATTCTTGCGTTGCTAATAGCGTAGGTTTTGGCAAAGACTCGTAATATTTTGAAATTTCGATTTGTTCGCGATTCTCAAATATCTCTTCTAAGTTATCGGTGTCGGAAGCAAATTCTTCTAATTTAGAATTTAACTCTTCCTTTAACGCTGCAGAAATCTGATTGGCGCGTTTGCTTATAATAGCAACGGTTTCGTACAAGTTTCCAGTACCTTGATCCAATTCTCGTGTGTCTCTTGGAATGCTTGTTACTGGTGCATCTTCGTATTTGCTCATAATTTTATATTGAAAATCTTGCTCTAGTCTTGTTGTTCTTTATTTACTTCTACCTCTTCTCGAAAGATTTTCAGCTTGCGGTTCGCTTCGCTGATCATCTTCTCAACATCTCTTTTGTGTTTTGTTCCTCCCCCCTGTTGTTCCAAAAATGCGTTTCCCAACCGAATCGTTTCTTCATAGTTGCTCACAGCGTCTTTAACATGGGTAATGGCCTTATTATAAGCCAGCCTTATTTCTGAAAAATCCTTCTCTATAATGGAACGATCAACTAAGTCTTTCACTTCGTTGTAATACAGATTCGTTTCTGTGTGGTTCTTCAAAAAATCTTTGCCCTCTTCTATGGCAAGTTGGAAGCGTTCTGCCTGTACTCCTACCACACTCTGAGCGGCATACTTGTATGCAGCGTCAACCATAATATATTCTAGTTCAGTGTATTGTGGAATATCGGGATAATCGATAATGGCATTCTTGCAGCTCACATATGCTGCCTTATAACTTTCCATATTGTAATACAACATTGCCATGTGATACGCCTTATTGTGGAGACTCAGTCGAAGATCATCAATGAGCTTATTGCCCTCTTCAACATAGGTGCTTTTCGGAAATTTATTAATAAAAAGCTGGATTCGATCGATGGCTTTCCTGGTATTTCCTTGATCTAAGTAATACGGAAGCGCTTTATGATATTCGCACTTGGCCGATAAAAACGCAGACTCTTCAACATACTTGCTGTATGGGTAGGTTTCTGTAAAGTTTTTAAAATGATAGCCGGCCATAATGTAGTCTTGCATGCCGTAAAATGTTTTGGAATACAGGTAGTACACTTCTTCCGCATCTGCTCCACGATAATGCTTTCCGATTAAGTCATCCAACAAAGGCATCGACCGATTGTAATCTTTTTTGGCGTAATATTTTTTAGCCGCAACGAGCTTTTCATCCGCCGTACCTTTTTTAAGCACTTTATTAAAAGCACAAGAGCTTAATACAGTAGCGCAGGCGAGCAGAAAAATATGGAACGCAAAGCGTGGTTGACTTCTCATTTTAAAAGTTGGCAAAGATAGTTTTATTAAGGAGGTTTCACAATACAATTGTAACGATATGTCGGTCATTTTGTTACACAAGATTCATCCATCGACTCGAAATGGTTCTAACCACATCTAGGCGGCAAATGATCAACCACAATATCCTTTACAACTAACTGTTTTTCAATCATTTATATTGCCATTATCGATCACAATCACAGTCACAAAATGGTCAGGATAAAAATTCGTTTTGTATCGAAAATAATTAACTTTGCCCCTTTGTTAGTAGCGGTTAACGCACCTTAGTAATTAGAAATTCATGGATTTATTTGAAAAATTAGCTAAAAACATGGGGCCCTTGGCTCTACATGCAGAAGAAGCACATGGGTATTACACCTTTCCTAAGCTGGAAGGAGAAATTGCTCCTAGAATGTTGTTCCAAGGCAAAGAGCGACTTACCTGGAGTTTAAATAACTACCTAGGCTTGGCCAATCACCCAGAAGTACGAAAAGCAGATGCAGATTCTGCAGCTCAATATGGATTGGCCTACCCAATGGGTGCGCGAATGATGTCTGGAAACACAACCAACCACGAATTGCTTGAAAAAGAATTGTCCAACTTTGTAATGAAGGAAGACACCATGTTGCTCAACTTTGGTTACCAAGGAGTGTTGTCAATAATTGATGCCTTGGTTGATCGTCGTGATGTAATTGTTTACGATGCCGAATCGCATGCTTGTATTATTGATGGTGTTCGATTGCATCAAGGAAAACGTTTTGTGTACGCACATAACGACATGGAAAATCTCGAAAAACAATTAGTGCGAGCAACCAAACTGGTTGAACAAAGTGGCGGTGCAATATTGGTTATTACCGAGGGTGTTTTTGGCATGTCGGGCAACCAAGGCGACCTACGCGGCGTAGTTGGTTTGAAGAAGAAATACAATTTTAGGATTTTCGTTGATGATGCGCATGGCTTTGGCACTCAAGGCGAAACAGGTGCTGGCACCGGCGAAGGACAAGGAGTTCAAGATGAAATGGATATTTACTTTTCAACCTTCGCAAAATCAATGGCAAGCATTGGCGCATTTGTGAGTGGCGACCGGAAAATTATTGAATATTTACGATACAATACGCGTTCTCAAATCTTTGCTAAGTCGTTGCCCATGCCATTGGTAATTGGTGCATTAAAGCGTTTGGAATTGTTGCGAACCAAGCCCGAGATAAAAGCGAATTTATGGAAGATCGTTAATGCCTTGCAAGATGGTTTAAGAGCAAATGGCTTTAACATTGGCACAACCAAATCGTGCGTTACGCCGGTTATTTTAAATGGTACGGTGGAAGAAGCGCTGCATCTCATTCACGATTTAAGAGAAAACTACAGCATTTTTTGTTCGATTGTGGTTTACCCAGTGGTTCCGAAAGGGATCATTATGTTGCGATTAATTCCAACTGCTGCCCACTCTTTATCAGATGTGGAGGAAACAATCACCGCATTCAGTGCAATTAAAGAAAACCTTGCTCAGGGCAAATATCAAATATCAGAATTGATGGATTTAAGCACACCCCGTGTGAGCTAAACTTCTTACACCTTTATTGAAGCCGCATTCAGCCTTGGATGCGGCTTTCTTTTTGGTTGTTTTTTTGATATCTTTGGATGACCAAACCAAGTACTCCATGTTTTCCATCAAGCCCATTCAACAGTTTTTCACCTTTTCACGCAGCACTCAACGAGGTATTTTTGCCCTCTTTTTTTGTTGGATTGTACTTCTAGTCATAAACCTGCTACCTAAAAGTCAATATCTCGATGAAGAGCTGGAGAAGTGGTCGGTTGAACTAATTGAACGACCCAAATTAAAATACAGTAAAAAAACAAACTCCACGTCTCATTCAAACCTAAAGGCGCAGGTTTGGAAGCTGAAACGTTTTGATCCCAATTATGCCAAGGCCAAAGATTTGCGGTTGATGGGCTTTAGCAACGAATTTATTTCGCAATGGTTTAAGGGCAAAAGCAGCTTAGGTTTTATCAAATCTTGTGCAGAATTTGAATCACTCAACCTGCTATCATCCAAGGACTTAATAATGGTTCTTCCGTATTTAGATTTTTCGCGTTACTCGAGCAAGTCACATAAAAGAATACTTCCCACAATAAAAGAATCCGTTCAAAAATCAAATTCAAACAACAGCATTCTCGATATTAACTCGGCAGATTCTGCGGAACTTATCATGCTCAAAGGCATTGGACCTGTTTTAGCATCGCGAATCATAAAATATCGGAATTTATTGGGTGGGTATACATCCATGCATCAGCTGAAAGAGGTGTACGGATTAAAAGAAGAAGTTTTGGCTAATCTAGCAGACAGGCTAATCATTCATTCCAAACATAACACGCTTCCTATTAATGAATTAACAGGTAAAGAATTGGCACATCATCCATACATAAGTTGGAAACAAGCTAAAAATTTAGAGGCTTATCGCACTCAACACGGTGATTTTACCGACTCATCTTCTCTCATGAAGGTGCATGGCCTCGACGAAACTTGGTATCAAAAAATTAAAGCTTACCTGCGCTTTGAATCGCAATAATTAATCGAACTCAGCTTTAGAACTTGAACCTCAAGTAAAGTCCCCCAGTAGACCAAATGTACCGTTCATCAATCGCAACGAAGGTTGATCGTATTGTGCCCGAATACGTCAACAAAGCGCCGGCCTCGAAGCTCGAGTTGAAATGATAACCCACTCTGGCACCCGTCGAAAAACTTACATTAAACGAGTTGTAGCTCGGTGAAGAAATAATCGGCGTAGTTGGAATGCGGATGCTGTTCGTATCCGTTTCGTACTCAAACCCGGTAAGGTAGCGTGCATCCGATTTTGGCGAAAACATTAAATTCAAACCTACATCGGCTCCCACTCGCCAATTCCTAAAATTAATTTGATACCCCAATCGTATAGGTACTTGTAGACTTGTTCGAGTATGTTTAGCAGAATAAAACGTATCCAATCGACTTCCTTTTGTTGTGAAAACGGTATCATACAACGTACCAAGAAGAACCACTTGCCGATCGTCTTTAATGTACTTTTCGTTAATGATGCCAAAACGCTTGTTCACCAATTCAAAGGCGTGGTTTGGTACCTCTCCCGAATAAAAGATCGATTCCGATAATCGAGTTTGTCCAAAACCAAGCTGTGCGGTAAAACTTTGGTATTGATACCCAAAAAGTACACTATATTCATTAATCTGTTCGATGCGTTCTCCTCCCTGTTTCAACGCGTTCTGATCCCATTCAACATTCGAAATCCGTTTTGCCGCATCAAAGCTGTGCATATACGAAAACTCTACAAAAAATGGCCATTTACGCTTGGGGTTACGACTTGAATTGCGGAAGGAATAACTCGGTAGTGGAACGGAAACCCACTCAGGCCAATCGCTGGTTTTATTGCCAAAGTTTACACTTGTTTTGCTAACGGAGAAAATTTGCTCGAGTTGGTCATTGTCTGATCGCCCAATTACATAATCGGTTTCTACATCGTCATCCGGGTTTGGGGAAGGTAAAGTGTTAGAATTCGAGCGATCACCGTTCACCATAGAATTTACAACTGGGTTTTCTTTTGAGTCATTTGGCTTGCCAAAATCACCAGATTTCGGCTGCGCGGGGCCCGCATTGGTTGCACTGCTTGAAGCCCACTCATTTGTTGGCATTTTACCTTTATCAACACGATGCTTTTCTTCTTTCACATCCCCACGGTCATCTGAATTGGATGAGGGTATGGGGTTGCCACCATTCGATGCTGACTCATTGTTGTTCATTGCATTTGAGCCGGAAACGAGTTCAGGCTGACCTGAATTTGAGCTTGTTTCTGAAACGAGTTCAGGCTGTCGAAGGTTATTATTGGGAATTCCTTGACCTATGCCATAACAAATGGCACAGAACAAGAGTAAGGTAGAAAGGCTAAAGTACCATTTATATTTAGAAACAGATGGAGCATAAGCCTCATCTAAAAGAGTTGAAGCATCTTGCCACAACTTCTCGTCGTATGGATAATTTTCGTCCATGCGAGACTGAAAGAGCTTGTCTATTGGATTCTCTTCTTTCATGCTGATATCGTTTTATTATGATCCAATTTCTTTGATTCAACTATTAACAATGCTTGCAATTGTTTGCGAGCAATCGATAAGTGCCATCTGCTCGTTCCTTCACTCAGGTTAAGCATTTCGCCAATTTCGTTGTGTTTGTAACCATCCATTACATGTAGATTAAAAACTTTTGCTGTTGTTTCTGGAAGCGATTTCACCATTATAAGCAAATCTTTCGCTTCTATTTCAGTGCTGGGCAAAGACGTATATCCCTCATCCTCAATTTGTTCGTCATCAAAAACAATTCGTTCATTTCGAGCCGTTGTCTTCCTATGCTCATCAATGAGATGTCGGATTGCAATGGTTTTAACCCAAGGCAAAAAGGGCCGCCCACCATCGAAGTCTGAAAGCCCGAGTACAATTTTCAGAAAGATGGCGTTAACGGCAGCTCCAGCATCGTCGTAATTTTTTTGGTAGCGCATGCAGATGCTCATCAAATATCCAAACAACAACTTATACAGCTCGTTGTGAGCACGTCGATCGTTCTTTAAACACTTCCGTATGAGCAATTCTGGCACTTCCATATGCATTCGATTCCGCTTTATGTAGAATCTTTAAAGCATCACTTTTATTCTACTTCTTGGTTATGAGCAATCTTTTATAAAACACGCTTTCTCCCGCTCGTATTTGAACTAGATATATACCTTCCGGCATCTCGCTCACATCAATTGTAAGATGTTGCGCATTTATAATTAGAAGGCTTTTTTGCTCTTTCCCGGTTAAGTCAAAAATGGAAAATTTCCCTTCCAAAACAACGTTGGGTAAATCGAGGTTTACATGTTTATTAGTTGGATTTGGATAAAGCTTTACCTCCGTTGATTTTGGAGGAAGGATGGATGAAAAATCATCTTCAATCACTTCCAAGGCATATCCAGCTTTCAACAATCTTCCGTTCGAATCAAGCCCCATGCTGTCGCAGAAAATAGAAGCACAGCCCAAAATTGGATCTTGTATGGTTAAACAAACCGAATACCTACCAAAACTTGAGTAATTATGAATTGGGTTTCTTTGGGTTGAGGTATTTCCGTCACCAAAATCCCACAAGTACGAATGGCTGGATGCTTTTGTGGAAGCATTGAGCAAATAAAGCTTAAAGGGCTGAGTGGTATCGACTGCCAATCGAAATTGGGGTTGGCAAGCCATTGGGTTCAAGGTAATTGTAGCAGATGTGGTATCCGAACATTGCTTGATTGAGTCGAACACGGTTAACAAAACCGTATATGTACCGGAGATTTGGTATTGATGTGTTGGATTAGCTTCATCCGAAAAGGTGCTATCACCGAAATCCCATAGATACTGATTTACCTCAAATGAGCGATCATAAAATTCTACTTGCAATGCCTTTAATACACCGTGACTATATCCAAAATTTGCCTTGCATTGACCAAAGGCCTCCCCTGAAATCAACAGCAAAATGAAACAAAGAAGGCGAATGTAAATGGCTATTTTCATTTATATTTATAATGCGTTGTTAGGGTTACGTGAGCTGGAACCAAAACGTTGGTGAATTTATTAATTTTCTTTTCAACTATTGTAAAAGCTGAGTGCAAAATATGAATTGACCTCCATGTAAGAACCTTGCGATATAAAAAAACGGGCAACTCAATTAAGAAGTTTCCCGCTGTTTTTTTTAGGGTATGTGTTTTAATTGGTTGAAAGAATCATCCTTTTTACCAACTTTTGATCACCCACCTGAATATGAATAAAATACAGCCCACCTGGAACGCTGCATAAGTTGATGTTTGTTTTGTTTTGAGTAATTGCTGTTTGAGTTAGCACTTCCTTTCCTATGTAATCAAAAACTTGGTAGTATGCCTCATTAACCAACGCTTCGAGTTCTAAAGAAACCATTCCTCTATTAACCTGAGTTCGATTAATCTTTTCAAATTCAGATTTGTATAGAACCCAAGTAGTAAGGCGAAAACAGGAAGGTTTATGTTTATAAACCGACTGATTTCAACGAAGCTAATAGGGTTTTATAT
>JBLHHI010000088.1:0-14374 GCA_047614125.1 Bacteroidia bacterium
ACGCCCGAATTGAAGGCTGGGCCGTTGGCATTGTAGCCAACAATCGGCAGTTGGTTAAAAACAAAAAAGGTGAAATGCAATTTGGGGGAGTGATTTATTCGGATTCTGCAGATAAGGCCGCGCGCTTTATAATGAATTGCAATCAAAAGAAAATTCCTCTGGTCTTTCTACAAGATGTTACCGGCTTTATGGTTGGATCTCGTTCGGAGCATGGCGGCATCATAAAAGATGGTGCTAAGATGGTGAGCGCCATGAGTAACAGCACGGTTCCTAAGTTCACCATTGTATTAGGCAATAGCTACGGTGCTGGCAACTACGCCATGTGCGGCAAGGCTTACGACCCCAGACTTATTGTTGCATGGCCAACGGCCAAGATTGCCGTTATGGGTGGCGAGCAAGCTGCCAAGGTATTGTTGCAAATCGAAAAAGCATCATTGGCCAAACAGGGAAAAGAAATTACTCCAGCAGACGAAAAAGCCTTGTTGGACAAGATCATAAACCGATACAACAACCAAACCACGCCGGAATATGCGGCCAGTAGGTTGTGGGTGGATGCAATCATCGATCCGGCAGATACGCGAACGTGGATATCTACAGGCATTGAGATCGCCAATAATAAGCCCGTTGAGAAGTTTAATGTTGGGGTGATACAGACGTAACGGTTTTTTGATTTCGGGCCTCGCCCACCGAAGAGTCAGCGCAAATGGTTTTCGGGTTTATGGTTAATTCGCTTTTCGGCTGACGCCTCAGTTTTCTGGTTTATAGTTTATAGTTGCGCTCGCTCTTTGAGCGAACACATTTATAACTTTTCATTTTTAGTTTTTAGTTTTTAGTTTTTAGTTATTCACTTTTCACTTTCATCCTCCTACGCTCCTTCTCCGTAGTTTACTACGAAGGAGAAGCTGAGCTTCGGCGGACATGCTTTTCACTAAAAGGAATTGATCTTCACCTTATCGGATGCCAAAAAGTTGTACGAAAAGCCAACGGTAAAACTTGGACTGTACGCCGTGGTGGATGGATAGTTTTCTGGGAGAATAAGCGCGTATTCTTCTTCACTAAATTTTTTGTTCTTAAGCACCTCATATTCAATTACATCGTACGGACTTAGGTTAACGATTAAGATCATGGAAACGCTTCCAACGTTGTATCCGTAGCCCAAGCCGCCGGCCATCTTTTTATTGAACAAGCCAATTTTAAAATCATCGCGATTGGTGAAGTCTCCCAGAGGCACATTAAAGATAACGCTGTGCTTGGGTTTGATCTTATAGGCCATAAAGCCCGATAGAATAAAGCTGGTGCCGCGTGCTTGTCCGTAGCTGCCCAACGATGAATCGGGTTTTACGTAATACGATTTTGGCCCCTTTAAGAAGTAGTTGTAGCCAAAGCCCAAGCCTACATATACCCCTGAGGTAAAACGAGTTAGCTGCGTTTTTAAACCGAGGTTTTCTTTGGATAAAGAAGCCACCTGTTGATTTAACAGTAGCGTGTCTTTCATTAAATCTAAGATTTGCTCTTGGGTGGATGTGGTAGACGTTCTGGTTTGCGATGATTTATTATTGGTGGAAGCTACAGCTACTAAAGCGTGCGATTGACTGCCTTCTAATTGTACCACTTTTTTGTGTTGCGCTAGTAAGGATGCCAAGGTATCCAGTCTAAAAAAAACGGTGCTCAATCTGGGTACGCATTCCGAATATTTTTGCAAGGAGTCTACTATGGTTAGCGAATCCAATTGGGTACGGATCTCATTGTAAATGGATTGGGCTTCTGTGTTGTGCCCCATGCGTAATAGATCTTGACAAAGTTGAATTTCTTTTTCAACGTGCAGTAAACGCTGTTTAAAGGGCATGGTTTGGTTGGCTAGAACGAAAAAAGCCAATGCCAATAATGCGATGGAAGTGAAGAAGCTTTTCATACAATTGGGGTTAAGGGTATGTAATAAGCGTAAAACGAAATGTAATTATTGTGTCAGGGAGAATTTCTTAGCGCTCTGCTCGTAAGTTTTGAGCAAAGGGGTTGGGATTAAGAACATCTCGGTTTGAAGAATTAATGGGCTACGATGATGCAATTGGTTTTTGTAATACGTATCTTACATGAATATGGAAAGTCAAAACGTTCTCAGTGAAAAAATTTTCCTAACTACTGAAAAAATCCAAGAAGAATTTCCGGAATTGATAAAATACTTGGATGAAATACCAAGTAACTTCCAATCCAATACCGAACAAGGGGTTAGTAAAGAAGCACTTAAAGAGTATTTAGATTATCTAAACGACTTATTTGAAACGTATGCGAAAGAGCATAAAAAAGTTTCCAATCACAAATAACCTGAGTAGGCCTTCTTTTCAACAGTGGGCAAACCTTTATGAAATCTCAAGGAAGTGTTAGGCCAAAATACAAAAAAAAGGCACGATCCATCGAATCGTCCCTTTTGATAAAAAAATTATGTATTAGTCGAATTATCCCTCCAAGGCTTGGGCTCACCTAACAATTTTCAGAATTTCTCCGGTAAGGACGGCGTTTCAACGGAAGAAACCAACGAATTGGATTCGCAACATTTTTTATGAAATGATCATACATCTGGATGTAAATTCTTTCTTTAAATTTGGTTAATGCCTTTTTAAGTAAGAGGAAGTGTTAAGTTGCTCAAAGTTGGCAGCTATGAAGTAGTAAAAAGAAAATCATGATTGAAAAATTCTTAAAAGCAAAACATTGGCAGTTATTCCTTTTAGCGCTTGGCTTACCCACGCTGTTTCAATTTACTTTAATGGGGTCTTTGTTTTTTGGAATGTCGGGTGGTAATGAACCCAACCCAGAATTGATGTTTAATTATTTCAAATATTTTCCTTTTATCATGGTTATCTATATGGGTATTTTCTTTAGTTGGTTTTGGTCGATTGCCATTGGATTAGACAAAAAAATACCGGATGCTTTAAAACTAAACCTGGGTCGATTTAAAATATTGCTAATCATACCGTTCATTTACGCGCTCTTCCTTTCAATATTCATGGAAACAATGATGGCTGGGATGATGGGCACAGCAGGTGCACCAAATCCAGCAATCTTCAGATTGATCGTGCCTTTGCATTTATTTGCAATGTTCTGCCTTTTGTATTGCATACATTTTATAGCCAAAACAATCAAAACAGCCGAACTGCAAAAGGAAGTTGGATTTGGAGATTTTGCATTAGATTTTTTCCTGATTTGGTTTTTCCCAATTGGCATTTGGTTGATTCAACCAAAAATTAATAAAATGGTGGAAGAATAAGGACAACACAAATACTATTTATTGATTAATCTTCGCTTAGGGCTTAGCAGCCCAGATGCTATGATCTGGATCAAGAAAACCCCAAAGGTTCTCCAGATAGGAAAAATCAAATAATGAGTTGGTTGGGAAGAGTAACAGCTTCATTAACTGCAAAGGGTATTTACGAAAATACACCTCAATTAATTGAGTTTGTTGGAAATTTAATTTAAAGAACCAACTTACAACAATGGCAAAAAATTATAGATGTCCTGCGGTATATCAAGATTTTTTACCGAAACGTAAAGAACAATAAAAATGAAGTTTGAAGAAATTTTAACGACCTATTGGAGCCAGACAACATTGATTTTGTTGGCATTTGGTTATATAATAAAAAATTTAGTTGTTCATCAACAAAATAAAAAACAAAAAAATCATGAACTCATACAACACATTAGAATAAAGTCCATTAATGATTTTTACATAGCTTACTTTGATTGTGAAAGAATGTGGTTGGGCTTAAAAATATGGCAAATACTCAATGATCAAATGACAACAGACAAAGTTGATGATTATGTTTGGCCTAAATATATTGAGATGCAGCGAGCGGTCTTCGCATTGCAGTTGGCGTTGGATGAAAACAATATGAAATTAGCTTTGGATGTAGAATCAAAGAATAAAGAACTACAAAAAAAGCTAGGTAAACTTTTCATAATGCGTAATAATGAACCGATTCTAAATAGAGCTAATGAATATGAGGAGTTACGTCTAGAAACTCAATTATTCTGTAGAAATAAAATTTCAGAAATGAACAAATCAATAAAATTAAAATACTTCTAAATTTTTCATAACATAAGCTATTCAGCAAACAGCTGCAACCCAATGACGTTTCTAACTAAACCACAAAAAAAAGGACGATCCATAGAATTGTCCTTTTTGAATATATAAGATAGTAGTCGAATTATCCCTCCAAGGCTTGGGCTCCACCAACAATTTCCAGAATTTCTCCGGTAATGGCGGCCTGACGCGCTTGGTTGTATTTCAACTTAAGTTTCTCGATTAATTCTCCTGCATTCTCCGTTGCCTTATCCATCGATACCATTCGAGCTCCATGCTCTGAGGCTGATGAATCCAACACCGCTTTATACAGCTGCGTTTTTACCGCTCTTGGCACCAAATCGTACATGATTTCGGCCTTGGTTGGCTCAAAGATGTAATCTGCATTGGTAGATGAATCGCTTGCAAAGTGCTCTACCTCAACCGGTAACATCTTCTCTACGCGCACAATCTGCGTAGCTGCATTCTTGAATTCATTGTAAATGATTCGAACCTCATCGTACTTTCCTTCCAAAAATTCGTTGATGATCTCCTGTCCTACAGCAAAAGCAGATTCGGAAGATAGATCGTTGAACAAACCCATGTGGGCAGTGTCCATCGACAATTCCGTACGCTTAAATGGGTCGTAGGCTTTTTTACCTAAGAACTTTAAAGTAACCTGTGTTCCTTGGGCACCGTACTTCTCAGTCATGATGCGTTTGGTGGCCTTAATGATGTTTGAATTAAAGGCGCCACATAAACCACGATCGGAAGAAATAACAACCACTAGGGCTTTCTTAGCTTCCTTATATTCGAAGTAGGTACGCAACTTGGCGTCGTCTTTAGCACTGTCGGCAAGATTTACAAGAATGGCATTCAACTTATTGGCATACGGCCGCATTTTGGTAATGGCCGTTTGTGCCTTTCTCAACTTAGTAGCAGATACCAGCTTCATAGCTTTGGTAATCTGTTGCGTCGATTGGGTTGATGTTATCCTATTCCGTACTTCCTTTAAATTAGCCATAGGGCACTATTATTTGACAATTCTAACTAAGAACATGTTCTTCTTACGCTGCGTAGTTTTTTGCAACTTCCGCACCAACGCTTTCCAACACCGAGGTTAAAGTATCATCGAGTTTACCTGCGTTCAAATCGCTCAATACATTAGCGTGTTTGGATGCAAGGGCTTGAAGGTATTCCTTCTCAAATGCGCCAACCTTATTAACTGGTACATGTTTCAACAAACCTTTGGTACCCAAGTAAATGATGGCCACTTGCTGACCCGCGCTCAATGGCTGGAACTGACCTTGTTTCAAGATCTCAACGTTTCGAGAACCTTTATCCAATACCGCTTTAGTAGCCGCATCCAGATCCGAACCAAACTTTGCAAAGGCTTCCAATTCACGGTATTGCGCCTGATCTAGTTTTAAGGTACCGGATGTTTTCTTCATTGATTTAATCTGAGCAGCACCACCCACACGAGATACCGAAATACCTACGTTAATGGCCGGACGAACCCCCGAGTTAAACAAATCACTTTCTAAGAATATCTGACCATCGGTAATCGAAATTACGTTGGTTGGAATGTAGGCAGAAACGTCTCCTGCTTGTGTTTCAATAATTGGAAGGGCGGTTAAAGAACCTCCTCCTTTTACCATTGGTCTTAATACTTCCGGCAAATCGTTCATTGCTTGTGCAATAACATCCGAGCTGTTGATCTTAGCCGCACGTTCGAGCAAACGAGAGTGCAAGTAAAATACGTCTCCTGGGTAGGCCTCACGTCCTGGAGGACGACGAAGCAACAAAGAAACCTCACGGTAGGCAACGGCTTGTTTCGACAAATCGTCAAAAACAATTAGGGCTGGTCTACCCGTATCTCGGAAAAACTCTCCGATGGCAGCACCCGCCATTGGCGCGTAAAACTGCATTGGAGCAGGATCGGCAGCAGTGGCACAAACTACACAGGTGTAGGCCATTGCACCTTTTTCTTCCAACGACTTAACTACTTGTTTAACCGTAGAAGCTTTTTGCCCACAGGCAACATATATGCAAAACACAGGCTTGCCTGCATCGTAAAATTCTTTTTGGTTGATGATGGTATCAATCGCAACAGCTGTTTTACCCGTCTGGCGATCACCAATAATCAACTCACGCTGACCTCTACCAATTGGGATCATGGCGTCAATTGCCTTCAATCCCGTTTGCAATGGTTCAGCAACCGGCTCACGATAAATAACCCCTGGTGCTTTTCGTTCCAACGGCATTTCGTACAAATCTCCGGTAATTGGGCCTTTTCCGTCGATTGGATTACCTAAGGTATCCACTACTCTTCCCAACATGCCTTCACCTACGTTAATAGATGCAATACGGTTGGTACGCTTAACCATGTCGCCTTCCTTAATTTCGGACGACGCACCGAGCAAAACGGCACCAACGTTGTCTTCTTCAAGGTTTAGTACAATGGCATTAATACCATTTTCAAATTCGATGAGCTCACCGGATTTCACATTGGTTAAACCATGGATACGGGCAATACCATCGCCCACTTGAAGTACAGTGCCGATCTCTTCGAGTTGAGATGCTGTTTGAACATTTGACAGTTGTTCTCTGATGATTGATGAAACCTCATCTGGTCTGATCTGAGCCATAACCTTTATTAATTATTATTAATTAAATGTTTTCTAATTTCTTTTAATTCTTTCGCCACACTCATATCGAGTAGCTTGTCTTCGTATTGGATGACCATCCCACCAATAACGGATTTATCAATCACGTTTTCGATTTCCACTTCTGGCTTTCCGATCATTCCACCAAGGTACTTTTTCACCTTTTCAATGGCCGAATCGTGCAATGGAATGGCAGACCGAACCGTTGCTTTGGCCGTTCCTTTCATGTCATTGTAACGGTGCACAAAATCAACGGCGATGGCCATTAACTCTGATTCGCGCTTTTTATCAACCACATACTTGATGAAGTTCTTACTGGCCGGAGAAAATGCTTTAAACACATGGTCTAAGACCTTCCATTTATCAGCTCCCGAAACGGTTGGGTTTTTTAACAATCCCACTAATTCGAAGCTGCCTTGAATGGTTGAAATCAAATCATTCATTTCTGCATACAAAGCCTCCGTATTCTTATCTGCAACAGATAATTCGAATATGGATTTGGCGTATCTTGAAGCTACTCTGTTCGACATGTTTCTCCCTTTATTTTATCTACGAAAGTTGAGATTGGTTCAAGTAGCTGTCTACAATGCCTTGTTGTTTCGACTTGTCGTTTAACTCGGCGCGCAAAACTTTTTCAGCTATGTCGATCGACAAGCTGGCCACTTGATTTTTTATGTCGGCCATCGCATTGGCCTTCTCTTTAGTAATCTCAGCCTTGGCACTGGTAATGAGGCGGTCTCCTTCTTCAGTTGCTGTTTTACGAGCTTCAGCCAAGATTCCTTCTTTCATTTCGCGTGCTTCTTTTAATATTTTTTCGCGTTCCACTCGAGCTTCGGCCAACAATTTCTCGTTATCCGATTTCAACTGGCTCATTTGAGCCATCGCTTCATCCGCAGATTTCAGCGATTTCTCAATGTGCTCATCGCGCTCTTTTAAGGTGTTCAAGATTGGATTCCACGCCATTTTGCGCAGCATTACCAATACAATGATAAACGCCAACGACGTCCAAAAAATGAGCCCAAGGGGCGCTGATAATAAATTAAGTAATACCATTTCTGATTAATTAATGTGTTGAGGATTAAATGTTTAGAAAAAAGCTCCGGAGCCGTAACTCCGGAGAATATTTCTTAACCATTTAACACTACAAGCAAGCATACAATAACCGAGAAAAGAGCAACACCCTCGATCAAGGCCGCAGCCAAAATCATGTTTGCTCTAATGTCGCCTAATGCTTCTGGCTGACGTGCGATAGATTCTAACGCACTACCACCAATTCGGCCAATACCAATACCAGCACCAACTGCGGCAATACCTGCTCCAACGCCTGCCCAACCATGAGCGGCTACTGCTTCTAATAAAATTGTGAGTAATTCCATTTTTAAATTAAAATTTTATACTGTTTGTCTAAATAAAAATTTACAAAATCAACATCCAATTAGTGGTGTGCATCTTCGATGGCGGATCCAAAATAAAGGGCCGACAACAAGGTGAATACATATGCCTGTAAAAAGGCCACCAATAATTCGATAAAAAACATAAAGACCATAAAGATCAGTGATCCAACTCCAACACTATAACCAGCAATTGCACTGGTTTGTCCGAAGATGAAAATCAAGGCGGTAAAGGCCAAAATAATAATGTGACCGGCCGTTATGTTGGCGGTAAGTCGAATCATTAAAACCAACGGCTTAATGGCAATCTGAGCAATCTCGATAGGCACCAAGATTAATTTAATGGCAAAGGGAACACCGTCTGGCCAAAAAATGTGTTTCCAGTAGTTCTTATTTCCGTTTACGTTGGTAATCACAAATACAAAGAAGGCCAATACCATAGTTACGCTGATCGACCCCATTACATTGTAGCCACCTAAGAAACTCATTAAACCCAATAAGTTGGCAATCCAGATAAAGAAGAAAACCGAAAGCAAGAACGGTAGAAATCGTTCTGCTTTTTTCTCTCCACCAATGGATGGAACTACTATTTGGTCTTTTACAAAGAGTATCAGCGGCTCGAACAAAGATTGTATGCCTGTTGGAGCAACCTTGTGCCCATTCTTCTTATATTTTCTTCCAACTAAAATTAACAATAGTAAAACTAAGAAGGTGCTTAAGAATAAGCCAACAACAGTTTTGGTAATCGATAAATCAAGAGGAGCCTTGTTCAGAATACTTCCGGCTTCGTCGTACGAAATGCCACCTTCCTCATTCTTTAGGTAAACAACTTCATCAACCATGATAAAGTTCCCATATTCAAAGCCGTGTCCAGTTTCAAGGTGTGCTGGATTGTGGTAAAGGTTGGATGAACTAAACATTTCCAAACCATTTTCTGTATACAAAATTACAGGCAACGGAATGGTTGCGTGCCATGAGGTTGTATTAAAGAAGTGAATCTCGTGTGCATCTGCAATGTGATGCATGATCATTTCGCCGGCGTTGAATCCACCTTCTTCAGCATGTTCTTCTTCTGCGAGATGCTCAATGTGAGCAGCCGAATCGGAGCCGTGATCCGGCGTATTGGCAGAGGCATTCGAAAATCCCAATCCCAAACAAAGGCAAAAAACAGAAATTGCAAAGAAATTTTTGCTCATTTTAAATATCATAAGTGACTTATTTTCAGCTGTTTGCATTGGACAAGGCCTCTTATTTTTCGGTGCGCAATTTAACCACTAAATGATATATTTCAAACGTTGTGAATAATAAATACAAACCAATGAAGGAAAATATAAAGGACTTACTCACTAAGTCGTTGGTTATCAGATAAATAATGATAAAAAAAATCGAAAAAAGAAATCGAATAAAAGTACTGCCGTAAACGTAGGTGATGAACATCTTGCTGCCCGATTTGAGCAACTTGTCTGACAAAGAATAAAGGAAGAGTGTGAGCAGTGAATAAAAGAGCACAGCACCCCAAGTCCAGTTTTCAATTTGTTCATCTGCGGCATTGTGAATCAATACCAAGATTCCGATTGATGCAACGATTAAAATTACCCAGCGAATTAGGAACTGCTTCATTTGTTTTACGATGGTGCAAAGGTGTGGGACTTATGTGATGTAAACAAATGATTTTTTGACGGTTTTTAAAAGTGCTTTCAAGGCCAATTTCTTGTTCCACGAGCCGTGCCTTCATCCCCGAGCTGACGCACGGGGTGATTCATAGCCGAGGCTTCTTCAACTTCAACTTCCCAGACGAAGCAAAGCTTGTCTGGATCAATTCGTTCTGCGAAGCCGAACGAATTGTCAGCTTCAGCTTCAGCTTCAGCTTATTGTCGCTTAGGGCCTCTGCGAAGGAATTCGTGCTTGCTTTAGCAATATGTTTATGATTGATCTAAAAAACGAAATATAATCCCGAGTTGAGACTTGGCCTTCCGTTCGGCCAATGTTCGCAGGCAGCGCGTGCATAAAGCTGGATGCGAGATGGCCTAGAGCGCCAAGACGATAAATGTCTTGATCCAAACAAGCGAAGCACGTCAGGGGCAAATCGCCTTTTGCGAACAAAGGGTTTTGGTTTACTTTTTGCCCTTCAAAAAGTAAATGCCCATTATAGGGTGGCACGAGCCCTAAGCTACAATAAGAAATGGCCTGGAGGCCATAAACATAATCCTCACTCAGCTGGAGCTGAGCGAGTGTATTGGGGGCCATAAACATAATCCTCAATCAGCTGGAGCTGAGCGAGTGTATTGGGGTTTACTTTTTGCCCTTCAAAAAGTAAATGCCCATTATAGGGTGGCACGAGCCCTAAGCTACAATAAGAAATAGCCTGGAGGCCATAAACATAATCCTCACTCAGCTGGAGCTGAGCGAGTGTATTGGGGGCCATAAACATAATCCTCAATCAGCTGGAGCTGAGCGAGTGTATAGAGATCTTTGAAATTGAATCTTGGTTTATTTCAACTTCCCAGACGAAGCAAAGCTTGTCTGGATCAATTCGTTCTGCGAAGCCGAACGAATTGTCAACTTCAACCGTCCTTCGCTGCGCTTCGGCGGACACGCTTCAACTTAAGCATAAGAGTCTACTTACCTCGAAACTTTTTTTATCAAATAAACCATAATGCCAATGATTCCTAAAACAGAGAATCCTAGGGTAAACCAAGGCGTTTCAGTGTTGAAGTAGTTATCCAACTCTCTTCCTAGAAAAACGAAAGCTAAAATGGTTACTACTACCTGAATGGCGAGTCCCGAATATCGAACATACCCCGATCCAGGCTTTGGTTCTGGAGACTTTTTCTTCAAATTATTTGGCAGCCGCTTCGTCGGTGGCAGAAGAGGCAGAAGTTGTAGATCGACCTGCCATGGGGATTGTATTCCCAGACATAGTGCAACTTCCATTAAATTCTCCCCCAGAATCAACTACGAGTTTCCCTGTTTTGATATCTCCATGAATCTTTGCCGATTGCTTTAAAAACAAGATCTCAGATACAACGACGTTGCCTTTAACTGTGCCACTTACATCGGCCGATTTTACGTCAATGTCTCCTTCTATTTTACCCGAGGTGCCTAAAACAAGCTTTGCCGCCGTTTTAATCGACCCTACCAAGGTGCCATCAATTCGTACATCGCCTTTTGAAATAATGTTGCCTTCGATGATTGTATCTACGCCAATTACATTAAATGGAGCGGCTGAAGCGTTGTTGTTTTCTTTCTTTTTTGATGATAGCATGATGCAATAATACGTTAATCGTTAAAATTTCATATAATCGAGTGGATTTACCGCTCGACCGTTTTGCCAAAGCTCGAAGTGCAAGTGAGGTCCCGATGTAAGTTCACCGCTGTTTCCAACAATGGCAATTACTTCACCGGCGCTCACTGAAACACCTTGTTTTTTCAAGAGTACTGCGTTGTGTTTATACGTAGAAATAATGTTGTTTGGGTGTTGGATTACCAAGATATTCCCGGTTTCAGGGGTCCAGCTGCTTACAATAACAGTTCCATCCATCGTAGCTTTTACCGCGGCATTGATATAACTCACAACATCAACAGCCGTATGTCCATTGCGATAACTGAATGTATCTGAAATGATTCCGCGAAGTGGCGCAAAAAATGTACTATGTTCCATCCTTGAATCTGGCGACTGCGAACCTTTATCGTTCGTTAACTCTGTACTGGTGCTTGTTTTTATAAATTTTACTGTATTTGAATAATACACGGCCGGTTTAATTAAAGGCCTTTGATTTAATTTTGGTGTGTAAAAAGAAGATTCATCACCTTCACTGCGCAAGATTTGCAAAAGCTGATTATTTTGTTTTTGCAAGGCATTCATCTCCGATTCCATCCGTTCAATTTTATCCAACAAAACATGAACTTCGCCTGCTTTGAGGTTGGAACTTCCTGGGACCACGGTTCTAAGCGGAGTGTACGGAATTAGGAAGATGAGGACAGCGGTAAAAAAAACCAGCGAGCCGCTGGATATTAAAAGCACATTTAGGGGCGTTAAAACCACAGAAATACGTTCCTCTAAGCTCTGATCATTTCGAATGATGAGTCGATACTTATTTCGAATTTTTTTTGTAAAAAATTCTTTGAAACGAGACAATTTTAGGCGGTTCATAGTAATTAAATGTTTAAAATAGAAAAGTATAAAATATTATTGCAAATTCAAAGTTATGACTAATACCAATAACCTTTATACGCGTGAACGTAAATAGCTTTAAATATTACATTGTTTTCCTATTAATTGGCCTACAGGGAACTGCCTTTTGTCAACCTGACGAGGGGTGGCTAAAACGCAACTGGCACGACATGAATGCCCGTTTTAACGGCTTGTACCATGCTCGTACCTTAGTAAATGAATCCATCGCAGACCAGACCAAAAGCAACAAAGACAATTTTTCAACCATTATTAGTGTCTTCCCATACGGCAAGTCAGACCAAGCCTCTAGCTCGGCAACCAATATGGATGACGTTTACAAAAAAGCTTCAAAGGTTATTAAGAAGCACCCCAACAGCAAGTGGGTGGATAATGCTTGGTTTTTAATTGGTCAGAGCTATTTCTTTAGAGGTGAGCCCTTTACGGCCGTAGAAACGTTTCAATACGTGATTCAACAATATCCAAAAGGAGAACACCGATACGAAGCAAAACTGTGGATATTGATGTCGTACCTGCAGCAAGAAAAGCACTACGATGCCGAATCCATCATGGGCTTGATCAAAGAAGACAAAGATTTTCCTAAACGTTTGGCCAAAGAAATGGCGGCTGTTTCTGCCGAGATTTACATCAAGCAACGTAAATATTCGCAGGCCATCGAGAAATTAGAATTGGCGCTGAGCATGACAAAGAGGCGGGATGATAAATCGCGGTATAGCTTTATTTTGGGCCAACTTTTCATGGCAACCGGCCAGATGGAAAAAGCCAAAAAATACTATGTGACTACCATAAAGTTAAATCCAGAGTATGAACTTGCTTTTCAATCAAACTTGGGATTGATTAAGGCCATTACCATGAGTGATGAGAAATCACTCAAATCTCCTCGTAAATATTTAAAAAAGATGTTGAAAGATGATAAAAACATCGACTACTTCGATCAGATTTATTACGAGTTGGCCAATCTTGAATTAAAGGATAAAAATACAGCTGATGCCATCAACTATTACAAATTATCGGCGCAGACAAGCGTAAATAATAAAGATCAGAAAGCCAACAGCTATTTAGCCTTGGCCACCATATATTTCAACGCACGTCAGTATGCGCCTGCTCAAAAATACTTCGATAGCACGGCGATGTTTATGAGCGAAACGCATCCTAACTACCAGACCATTAAAGGCACACAACTCGTTTTAACTGATTTAATCGACCAGTTGGTAACGATCGAAACGTTGGATAGCTTGTTGAAATTGGCCACGCTGCCAAAAGAACAAATCGATCAAATTGTTACCAAAAAAATGGCCGAAGAACAGGCTCGTATTGATAAGGCAAATGACGCAAAAGATGTGAATAATGGAAATGCCATGGCAGATCCTTTCAACACTCCCAACCGGATAAATACTGGAGGACAGAATGCGGGTTCTTGGTATTTCTACAACCAGAGTGTGGTAGGCAGAGGGGCCAATGATTTTAAACGCAAATGGGGAGATCGACCTTTAGTTGATTATTGGCGCATTGGAAGCAAGATGCGAAATAATCTATCACAACCCCAAGACCCAGCCGTCGATTCAAAAGAAGATGCACCAGCCGTATCCTACAGCGAAACCACCGATAAGGAAAAACAAGCGATACTAAAAGAAGTAGCTCCAGAAAAAGTAAAATATTACGAACCCATACCGTTTAGTGAAGCGAGTAAGTCTGCCGCACGCCAAAAAATGGAGCGCGCTACCTTCGAAGCAGGTAAGATCTATTTGGAGGACTTAAAGGAGCCCAAAAAAGCCAAGAAGTATTTAGACGATTTATTAAATAACTTTCCAGGAAGCCCAAATGAGGCTGAGGCAATTTTCTTACTGAACAAGATTGCCAAGGAATTGGGCAACAATTCGGATGCAGAAAAATACAGCAAACTACTGAACGAAAAGTACCCAGAAACTCCGTACAACCAGGTGTTGAACAATAAGGAGGTTGGTAGCGAAGTAAGTTCTGAAAATGTGATTTCGACGATATACACGAGTGCATATAACGCATATAAGTCGGCCAATTACGCCCAGGCCAAGACCTTAATACAAGAAGCACA
>JBLHHI010000089.1:0-14203 GCA_047614125.1 Bacteroidia bacterium
TTATAAAATAGAAATCATCGGTATTGGCTTTTCTTAGTTCGGACATGGTTTCTCAAATTTAAGACTTAAAGTGGCAAGATGCCACAACATAATGCTCACTCAGCTGGAGCTGAGCGAGTGCGGCAGAATTGGCCGAGAAGTATTCATCGAAAGAATACGCCCGAAAACGATGGCAAGAATACGTTGATTTTGAAGCCGATATGATTACTACTTTGGAGTATCGAAGCGACCGGATGCATTGAGAGCCTTCAATAAAACTCCTGCTTCCGATAAAAAACGAAATAGCCCCCATTTGAATAAACCAGCTCTAATTCGAGGTTCGATTTCAATTCAGCTAATTTGTTTCTTCGGCAAATGAAGTAGGTTGGTTTGTCAGTTCCGCCCAACATCAACCAATTCTTTTCTCGGTGCTCGAAGGTGTCGCGCTCCAGGGCGGTTAAATCCAACAAAGACAAAGCTTCGGCATTTTTCAACAATACTCTGCGCTCAATCATTAAACAATCCAACGAATCGTAAGGCTCAACTTCGCCATAAAATAAATGCGCATAACTCTTATATCCATAGGGTTCTAAATATTTGATGGTGTCGGCTTTTGATTCATAAAAATTAATGATTTGTCCTTGCAGGTGTTCTTCTACCTTAGGAGCTGTTTGCCATAAATAGACCGTAAAATAAATGGCCACGGCACAAAGTGGTTTCCAAACTGCTTTTGGTTTTCTCTTCCAAACGCGGTGCATCCAAACCGCCAATGGAATAAATAACAATCCCAGTAAAACATGCCAAATCGACCAAGATACCGAAACTAAACTTGCTTCTACCAGTCGCTCAAAGTCAGAAAGTAGATCCCATTTTGCCAACGTTGTACTATACATTCCGAAGATAGGCAGCGCAGCAAATAACACGCACCAAAACACCAGAAGAGATGCAAAAATGGTATGCAACCAAGATGGAACCTTTCCTCCTTCAACAACGTATAGAAGCGTTTCAGCTGCCAAAAAAGTTATTGAAAAATAGCACAACGATGAATAGTGAACAATTTTGGTGGTTACCAGCGAAAAGAGCACCAATACAATCCAAAACATTATTCGCATCCACGTTGAAAATTCAGAACCCTTCGAAGCTTTGGTTGTCAAACGTTGAAGCGCCCATATAGATGCCGGAAAGCATCCCATCAACAAAACGATGGGATGGTAGTACCAAGGCTGACCATGCGAAGCAACCGGGTGAAGCATCAAATCGATTTGATACGAAACAAACTGTTTTATAAAGCCTGGACCCGATTGCAGATAATTGGGTACGAGCCATATGGATGACACCAATGCGGAGCTTACGATAAAAACCAAAAAATGAAGCCCACTTAAACCCAGTCTTCCCTTCTTTCGCAAGAGTACTAAAAAGCCAATTAAGGCAATAATTAGAGCAGCCACTGGACCTTTAGTTAACACCGCCAACCCACAAAAAAGACCGGCCAGTGCCATGTTCTTTGAACTTGAACTGCGCTCAAAAGCTAAATACAATTGATAAATGGAAAGAAAGATGAAGAGGTTGAACAACGGATCAATAATGCCGGAGTGAAAGTAAAATTGTGGAGTAAACGACGCCAAATAAAGGATGGCCCACCAAAATCCGAGTTTCTGAGAATGTATGTTTTTCCCGATGTAAAATAAAAGGTTGAGGGTTGCAACCCCAGCTAAAGCGTTTGGCAAGCGAGCGGCAAATTCATTAATACCAAAACACTTCATCGATGCCACCTGCATCCAAATAAAGAACGGAGGCTTCTCCCAGAAAGGCGCATAGTTTATCTGCACAAAGCTGTAATTGCCTGTTGCGATCATTTCTCGAGCAGCCTCTGCAAAGTTTATTTCATCCCAATCAAACAAATGAACAGAGCCTAAAAAGGGAACAAAGAGCAAGATTGCCAATGCCGAAAGGAAAATATGAAACCGTGCCGGTTTAATCTCGCTTAGCATATTGATTCCACTTTAAATCAAGCCTTCCTCCATGAAATGGTTTGCGATAAACCAAAAAATAATATACAACGCTCGCAAGAAATACACCTAAAAATCCCCCAGCCATCACATCTTTTAAAAAGTGCTGAACCAAAAACATACGAGATACTCCAACCAATGCCGCTAGAAATATGACTCCGGACGACATCCATTTCTTAGGTAAGCACAGCGCGAGATAAAAAAAGTACCCAAAAGCAGCCGTGGTATGCCCCGATGGGAAGCTGTTGTGCCGATTAATTCGCATGTTGGGTAAGTGTTCGGGAATGATGTTGAGTTTTTCGAACAGAACAATGGGCCGCATTGCATCGCTAAATACGATGTGCTTAAAAAAAGTAACCAGTGCCAATATGAGCAAGCCCATAACCAAAAACCCTAAAAATTCGCGCATGGTTCGAGCAAAAAATAAGTACAAGAGTGGAATTGAAAATCCAATCCATTCTCCAATTCTGGTAACATATATGAAAACTTGTTCAGATTTTGGATTGTAAAATTGATTCAGCCAAAGAATTTCTTGTCCTTGTGGAAGCAACATAAGTAAAACTCCCCCAAACACTAAAAGAAGACTCCAAAATATGTAGATTGATCGGTATTTATAGAAGAACTCATACGTCATAACGAATCGCGCTCAAAAATACTCATCAAGAGCTTTTTTATTTAACAAATTGTGCTTAATTTGAAAAATATTGATTATTAAATCATAAGATAAAATAATGAGCAGAATAAAGTTAGAACTTGAGTTCCTTGTTAAATCCTCACCAAACATCCTATACAACTACATATCAACACCTTCCGGTCTAACAAATTGGTTTGCTGACGACGTTAACGTAAAAGGAAAGAATTATAGTTTTTATTGGGAAGGCGAAGAAACCCTAGCCGAATTGTTAAAAAAGGTAAATGGCAAATTCATCCGGTTTAAATGGGCGGATACGGAAGACGACGAATACTTCGAAATGGAAATCCGAAAGGATGAATTAACCGGCGATATTGCCTTGGTTGTAACCGATTACGCCGATGACGATGACATTGAAGAAACGTCACTTCTTTGGGAAAGCCAAATTCAAGATTTGCGGAATGCGCTTGGCGCCTAAAAAATTAAAAATGGAGCATTGAAAATGGAGAATTAGGCTCTCCGTTATTTTTTAAAATCTGTTTGTTGTTTAAGGTTTCGGGTTGCTTTCGAAGGTTGGTGTAATATTGACCTAATTAAAACGCGCGTTCCTTTAAGTCCATGTCCTCGGAACAAAGTGGCTAACTATATCACTTTTTTGATGAGGTTGTGCTCCGATGGAGCCAGAATTAATTCTTGATATTAAACATTTTCAATCTTCCATTCTCAATCGTCAATCGATTAACATCCTAATCCTCATACCGATCATCAATATCCTTTTTCCGATCCACCACCTTTTGAACCGAAGTCTCGGTCTTTGTTTTCAACTTTTTGATTTCCAACTTAATGCGTTCAATCCAATCGTTGTTTACCGGAATTAAATCATTCGTAAACTCATCCCATTCTTGCTCCGCACCTTCATCGGCTAAACAAGCTTTGATGGCGGTTTTTTGGATTTGCAGGCTCTTGTTCATTGCATAAGCCATGTCTACATGATCATGCTCTAAATCAGCCAGTTCGTCTTCCGTCCAACGCCGATTCATATCTGCCTTAAGCAGCTTAACAATGCACGAACACTTGACCTTCGATTCTGAGCTGTCGCAATATTTTACTTCCAATTCTTGCAACGAAAGCGGGTTCGATTTAAAACTACCAATTTCGAAGTAAAACATGAAGAACAGAACTACCAAGGCCATTAAAACAAGTCCAAGGAGTTTGGTTAAAAGTTTACTTCCCCATTTTATTAAGGCGAAACCGACGGCAAAAATTAAGAGTGTTGTAAGTGAAATTTCCAAATCTTATTGAATATAAATACCTTTCATTTAGCTGGAAGGGAATTCTGGATGAGAAGTATATCGTTCTTTTAAAACAGCAATGTGGTGCTTTACGTGCCCCGCCATGATAAAGGCCATGCTTCCAACGCTGAACACAAAACCGCTCGATATACCTTCTCTTGGAAGCGATTCTTGGGTAAAGGATTTAAAAAGCAGAATGCTCGACTTCCTGCATTGTTCAAAATGGTCTACCAAATCTTCGATGTTAAGATGTTCCACCTTTGCTTGTTCGGCATAATGGTTATCGTCGAACGAGGACAGTTCCGTGCGATCCTTTCTCGCAAACCGCAGGGCGCGATAAGCAAAGATCGTTTCTGCATCGATCATGTGTTGTATAACTTGTTTTATCGACCACTTTTTGGGTTCGTATGAAAACGAAGCTTGTGAATTCGAAATGCTCCCTAAGTAGTTCTTAATGGAGGCTAAATCCTCCTTTAACGCTTGAATCGGGTCATCCGAATCAACCAAGTTCACATAGGGCTTATAATACGACGGTATGTTTACTACGTACGGCTTACTCATAAGGCAGTTAACCTAAAAGGTGTTGCGACTACTTCTTCGTCATTAAAAATTCGAACAAGTCGTAATCAGAAGGAGGGTTTTGTTTACGCTCGCAATATACCGTTATTTTGTTGGTGGCCGTGTAGAAAACCCCGTGGTATCGGTTGGCGTCTCCATCTACGTTGATGTACTTTTTCCCGTTTAAAGTGCCGAAATTTTTAACTTCTTGCTCCGGAATATCAAATGCATATCCACCCGATATTGCTCTTAAATTATAGCCCGACATAAAAAGGAACAATCCATCTTGATAAAAATCAAAACGTGTATCGTCCTTTGCATTTATGAGAATCTTTAAATCCAGTACATATTCGTTCTGCAGATCTCCGGTTCGAGCATTGTAAACATTTAAATCAGAAGAATACTCCCCAGCAACCTTGTTGCGCAAATCGGTATCTGTTGGAGTAGTATCTACTGGATCATCTTCCTTGCAGCCCGTTTGTAAGATGGCGAAACCAAGGAAAAGACAAAGACTTAGACTTAGATAATTTTTCATATGTCGAATTTATAATGTGCTCTTTAATGTTGTGATCAAAAATAAGAATTGAATTCAATTGTTATGCAATGGTTTGAGAATTTATATTTGCTTCTTAACCGTAATATAAACCTGCGCACACAAAATCCTTCAAAATATTCGTATGTCTACCAACCAAGAACAAATTTCCACCACCAATCCCGAACCAAGATCTATCAACATTAATGTACCCAATGGAACATTAAAAGGGAATCGGAAAATAGTGCCCATTGGGTATTTACTTGTGCTCATTTCGTTCTTTTTTAGCTTTATGAACATTAACTGTGGTGGAACTAAATTGGCATCCGTTTCTGGAATTGATTTGGTGATTGGCGATGAAATTGAAAAAAAGGATATTGCAGCAGTCAGCTTCGACACCACCGATTTTGAAGTCCAAACTATTAAACCCAACCCCTTTGCCATCATTGCCTTTGGATGCAGCGTTTTAGGTCTGTTATTGTTCTTTTTCAAACAGGCCAAAGAAAGTCGCAACAACATGATATTAAGCACCATAGGCTTTGTTTCGTTGGTCATTATTCCCTTTGCATCCAATTCCTTTCTAACCGAGAAAACGTCATTAGATTCGGCGTTTGAAGTAATTTCCATTTCCTTTCAACTCGGATATTTTATAGCCTTAGGCCTCTTTCTAGTCATAGCCATTATAAGCTATGTTGGAAGGGAAAAGGTGGCCTCGTCAAATCCCAACTTACCACAAGGCATTGTTGAAGAGGACGGACAACGAACGTATCGTATGAGTTCGCCCTCCGACCCCATCGATTGGATGATGCACCACCCCAAACTCATTGGTGGCATTGTGTTGTGTTTGGCGGCAGCCGGGATTTATTATTATATAAATTATGCACCCAATGCAGATCGAGATGGAGAACGAGCAGCCGAATACATCTGCAATTGCGATGAAAAATTGGCAACTCAATCGGATGAATACTTCCACGAAATGGAATCAAAGATAAAATCTGGTGAGCTAAGCTCTGGTACGGAAGCAATGAAGCTGTTGAAGAAAAAGAACTACCAACTTGCTAAAAAACACCGCAAATGCAGAGGAGCTGCGCTTAAAAAGCGGGAATTACTCATAACCGAGTACAGAACTTCGGAAGGTGATAATCATCGGTTTATTGAAGCCTTCGATGCCAAATTGAAGTCGTGCCCAGATACCACGGAGCGGAATGAACGCAATGAATTTTTTGCCGGATTAAAGACGTTGATCAAAACACTTCCCAATCCAGCCCCGGATGCTACTCGCATTCGAGAAGACATCTTAGGTAAAAACATGGCCGGTTGGAAACTGCGATTGGACGAGGAAATTGTAGAATTAAAATCCGACACGGGCTCTTTTATTGAGCTAAAAGACGGAACGCCCTCGGTTAAAATTAAATTGACCACAAAGCTAAAAGGCATAAAATCAGAAGATTATTTCGTAACCCACGGTGTGATTGTTTACACCCTCAGCGAAGATGATTGGGAAATAGAGGATTACCAAAACGATTCGATTCATGCCTTTTATGCCGTTGATAATGAGAATTGGAAAGACATTTACATCTACGGGTTCTACGACTTTTCTACAATCACCTTGTTAACTAAAGAACCCTTGATTTGGAGAATTAGAGGATTTGAAGAAAAAACCGGGTCTTCGGATTATGGAAAGTCTATGCCGCTCAATTTTAGATATTCGGTACAAGCAGCAAAATCAGATTCTACCTTTGTTCACCTCAAATTTACCTTTCTACCAGCCGATGAAAACGAATATGACGAGGATTATGAATACGGCGGGCATCAGCTTAAAGCGGCTGAAATAGAAGAACCTGAAATGGAAGAAGTTGAAACAAACAGTCATGGTTACTAACTTGATTTACAATGTATTATATTTAAAAATCAGAAAATGAATACTTCCAATACCTTCGTAGCTTTAGCAATCACCATGCTTTTCACCTCGGCTTCGTGCTCAACCACCTCCGACCAAAAAGAAATTCATCCGGATTTTGGGTGGTTGCCAACCAGCTGGTCTAGTACGCTCGATTCGTCGGTTGTTTTATTGGAGTCTTGGGCATCCAACTCAAATGATCCAGCAACCTTTTTTGATGGAAAGGGTTGCATCGTTCAATTAGGTGATACAACATGTTTTGAAATCTTGGCAATTGTTATGCAAAATGATTCTCTTTTTTATCGAGTTATTTTAGAAGAGGGTTCTGAACCCGTTAATTTTCACATCAACCACTTTGACAAGAATTCTTTCTCAGCAGTAAATGCAAACAACGAACATCCAAAAAGAATTGATTATCAACTGGTTGATTCGAATACGTTGAAAGTTCAACTAACTGGGAATCATCCGCCAAATACCATTCTTTTTAAAAGAGTGAATGATTTTCATTGAGCTTCATCCCGCAATGAAGCACGGGGAAATTCATATATCAAAACCACAAGGGCTATAATTTACCATGCCTTTAAGGGCTTGGAATACCGCTAAGTATTTTCATTATACCCCGCAATGAAGCACGGGGAAATTCATATAATAATACTTCAATTGCAATGAGTTACAATACCTTCAACATCTGCATCTCCTTATTCCAGGTAAATTTAATCTCAATGCCATTTTCTTGTAGTATTAACTTATTTGTAAGAGTCTATCCCGCATTTTGTGTTTAACTAAAAAATCAACATATTAGTTTGTAGGGCTAATTCTTTCTTCGGAGTAAATACCCAATTTTTAGTCCTCGTTTTTTTCTTTCATTTTTAGAAAATTCAACGGCGACATTACCGCTATGGAAGAATTTCTATAATCCTTTATATTTCGAGTAATGATCGCATCTAAATTCTCAATATTTAAAGCAGATGAGTACTGGATTGAATCCTCATAATCCGTAAAATCGTTTTTGAGCGCTTGAAGAATATCACTTTTTGTAGTACCAATTATTTCAGTCATTTCCGTTAAAGTCTCCACAACTTCAAGTGCTTTCTTATGACCTAGAAATTTCCTCACTATATAGTAGATGTTGTTAATACTTACGGCTGATATAAAGAGGGTGAGCTTACCCTGCTCGTTAAGTTCAAAAAGCTCACTGGCTGGGTTTGCATGCGGTAGTCTATCGGTGAAGAAGTCAATGATTACATCGGAGTCTATAAAAAGTTTAAACTCCATACTTTTCTGAGAGTTCTTCGGTTAAAATCTTTTTGTAGTCAATATCCTCCTCGGCTTTTATAATACCCCTCAGTTTCCTAACTTTCGGGGAAAGCTTATTTTCCTTGATCTGCATTCGATCAACTGTCACGAACTTGAAATAGTTCTCAACCATTTCTGAAAGGCTTTGTCCTTTCTCCTTGGCATACTTTTTTGCGATTTCTATGACTTCCTTCTCTATGGTTAGTGTTAACTTGGTATTCATTGGATTTTGTTTAGTTCAAAAATACGTGTTTGTTTTTAAATTATCTACACGTGTTCTGAATGAAACGCTAACCGGTTGATAATGGTATGCTGAGGCAATAGAGAAATAATACAATTACACAATTGAAATGAGTTACCTTACACTTTAAACCTGAGTTCGATTCATATTTTGAATTCAGAACGCTTGTGAACAGTGAGTTTCGAGTAAAAATTTCGAAGACAGGGCGGGCCCTTTCGAGTAATTTTTACGATGAAAATCGCTTTTCACAAGTGAAATGCGAGCTTTTGCATAAGAAACCCAATTAGCTTCGTTGAAATCAGTCGGTTTATAAATATAAACCTTCCTGTTTTCGCCTCACTACTTGGCCTCTATCCAAATCTGAATTTTAAAAGATTAATCGAACTCAGGTTTTAAGGCTTTGTAAAAGCTTAAATCAAGGCCGAAACGTATACTCAACTGTTCGCACCCTGGTCTTTTTATTCTCAGAACTGCTTTCTTCTTCGCGCTCCAACAAACCGTTCGCATTGTACACATAGGTCGTTTTTCGTTGAGCTGCTGTTTTTCCCTTTTTAGTTGAAAAATATTCCTTCTTCCTAATCCTTCCAGCGGCATTGTACTCTTCTTGCCAATTGTGGAGCTGCTTACCAAAGTGACTAATAAAGTTTTTGGCAGTGAGGATGGTATCTTGTTTGTACGTATACGAAATACTCCGAATAAACTCATCATCAACTCCTTGAGTAACTTTTTCGGAAACGAGCCAATCCGCTTTATTATAGGTTCGCACTATTTTAGTTAGCTTTCCCTTTTCATTCTTCGTTACTAAAACCTCTGTATAACTACCATCTTCGTTCAAAGTTTTATTATTAGAAGTGCTGGAAGTGTCTTTGTGTTTAACCTTCTCAATACCTTCATCGCTGCAATCGAAAGACCATATGTGTTTAATCTTGCCTTTTGAGTTTTGGTGCTTAATTTCCTTTTTACTGCCGTTATCGTAGTAGGAATGCGTCCACGTTTCCTTGAGCCTCTCTTTTTTATACTTACGTTGCTCTTGAAGTTTGTTACCCTCTGTGTACGAAAATTGAAAAGATACCAACACCTTTTCGCCTTTCACCTCTTTGTATTCGGTCAACAATCCATTTCTAAACTCTTGAATAGTGCTCGACTTCTTTTTAGCGCCAGCGAGTCGATCTCTTTGAACAATGTTGCCGGAAGTATCATACCAATACTTCCATCCAAAATAAAGGTGATCTTCACTGTCATTATACCAAGAATAATCAATAATCAGATTCGAATCGTTATACTCATACATTATGGTATTGTTTACTTTGATTTTGGATTTTTTGGAAGTTGAGCGAATAATCTTAACTTCCGAAACATCAGCATCTGCCAGCACCTTTAGTCCGGCCATAGTGCTATACCCTATGGTGGGAACTGGTTGATCAATCATGCCTCGACCTGGATTATAGGCGTATTCGCTGTAGCTAAAATTGGGTTGCGCCTTAGTTTGGATGCTAAGAAACGTTGCAATCGTCAACGTAAATACGGTTTTGTAAATCGGGTTCGATTTGTTGTGCATATGCTGATAACGCAATTATTAATAGAAGGTTACAAAGTGCTCAAAAATTAGTTACTGGGGGTCGTGTTCATTTTGATTTTGAGCGATTAAATTTTCAGAAATCAGCTATTATTACACTCTTAAAATGAGCCTCCAACACTTTGGCAATGCCGTCCCAGCTAAAGGTTTGTTCTGCATGTTGGATGCCCATCGCTCCCACTTTTTTCCGCAGATCTTTACTTTCTAAAAGTGCGCAAACATGTTTAATAAAGGCTTCGTCGTTGGATGCGTGTAAGACCCCTTCGCCCGATTTTAGCTCCAAACCCTTAAACCCAATGTCTGTACAAACCACCGGAACGCCCATTGCCATGGCTTCCAACACTTTATTCTGTGTACCAGCACCAAATCTAAGCGGAGCAATTACCACATCAGCAGCGGCATACGCATCGGCCATGTTTTCTACAAAGCCCGTTACTTCCACCCGATCACTTTTTAAATCCAGTACTTCTTTAACCGGACGTTGGCCTGCGATAACCAGCCTAACATTTGGATACATGGTAATGATGGTTTGAAAGAGATTATTCACAAAATAGGTCACTGCATCTACGTTGGGGGCATAATCCATGTTTCCGGTAAACAACAGTTTTTCAGCACCTTCGTACGAATTGTTTCGGGGTTTAAACGTTTCTAAGTCTACGCCATTTCTCAACAATCCAACCTTTGCATTGGGATGCAGCTTTTGCAAATGTGCTTGATCTTCTACGCTGCATGCCAAACTCAAATCGTAGGAATTTATCACGTGCTCGGCACGCACAACTCGTTCTGATTCGATCGAATCAAATATCCGATTTAAGAATGGTCGCTTCACTTTCTTACGTCGCTCCCAATACAAAGAATACGCATCTGGCAAATCTAAAATGCGTTTATGCGCTTTGAGGTTAGCGGTGTATTGCGACATTCTAAGATGCTGTGTATGAATAACATCGATGCTCGTTTTATCAAGAAAATCGGCCAAACATTCATGCATTCGTCGATTTTTAAAATAGGCCAGTTGAAAGGGTGCACTTCCAAAAATGTTGAGCGCAGACATGAACCATGAACGCCAAACCGGTTGGAAAACCAGGTGCACTTCCTCAAAAATTTCTTCAAGTTTTGATCGATGCTTTAACTCTTCCTTATTCTCAACAAAGGCGATCAAATACAAGGTATGATCTGCACATAGGCGCTTAGCCAGATTGTAAATCTTAAGCTTATCGCCTCGAAAAGGAGGGTATGGAATTCTATTTGCTAGAAAGAGTATTTTCAAGGGAGCGAAATTACAACTTGCAGCCCACTGTCATAACCTGAGTTCCAACAAAAAGTAAAATCATCTTTCTTTTTTATTTACCCAACCAAAATACGATTGGGATGTTTCATCATTTATACGTTAAGAAAAGTAATTTTGCGCCAATGAATGAGATTAAACTCAACACAATCGAAGAAGCCATAGAAGAAATTCGAAGTGGTAGGATGGTCATTGTTGTGGATGATGAAGATCGGGAAAATGAAGGCGATTTTTTAACCGCTGCCCGAAACATGACTCCAGCCATGGTGAACTTTATGGCAAAGGAAGGCCGTGGTTTAATCTGCGTGCCACTTACCGAAGAACGTTGCCAAGAGCTTGACCTGAATTTAATGGTTGGCAAGAATACCGCGCAATATGAAACGGCTTTTACGGTTTCGGTGGATTTGATAGGACAAGGAACTTCAACTGGTATATCTGCTTCCGACCGAGCTAAGACCATCCAAGCCTTATGCAACCCTACTACCAATCCGTCGGTTTTAGGCAAACCTGGTCATATTTTCCCTTTAAAAGCTAAGTCGGCGGGCGTTCTGCGCCGTGCGGGTCATACCGAAGCTGCCATTGATCTTTCTCGCTTGGCTGGCTATGAGCCTGCGGGCTGCATCGTCGAAATTATGAACGAAGATGGCACCATGGCTCGACTGCCCGATTTAATGGTAGTGGCCAAAAAGTTTGATATGAAGATTGTTTCCATTGCCGATTTGATCGAATATAGGTTGGCGAAAGAAACGTTGATTGAACGGATGATAAAGGTTGATATGCCCACCAGCTACGGCAATTTCGACTTAGTAGCCTACGAGCAGAAAAACAACGGTCAGGAACATTTGGCCTTGGTAAAAGGAGAATGGAAACAAGATGAGGCCGTTTTGGTACGCGTACATTCATCGTGTTTAACTGGAGATATCTTTGGATCGTGCCGATGCGATTGCGGTGAGCAGCTTCAAAAAGCTATGGAAACCATTGAAGAAGAAGGTCGTGGAGTGATCGTGTACATGAATCAAGAAGGCCGAGGCATTGGCTTGATGAACAAGCTGCGCGCCTATAAACTTCAGGAACAAGGTATGGATACCGTGGAAGCAAATATTGAACTTGGCTTTAAGATGGATGAACGAGATTACGGGGTTGGCGCACAAATTTTGCGCGACTTGGGTGTTCGTAAAATTAGATTGATGAGCAACAATCCAAAAAAACGTTCTGGTTTAATTGGATATGGTCTGGAAATCGTTGAAAATGTTTCTCTAAAAATTAACCCTAATCCTCATAATTTCAGCTATCTAGAAACGAAGAAGGAGAAAATGGGGCACGAACTCTAGTCTACCATGATTGCAATATATACTGATGGCGCTTCAACAGGAAACCCAGGTCCGGGTGGCTATGGTGCCGTTCTAAAATACAAAGGTCAGCGCAAAGAACTGTCTTCAGGGTTTCGATTAACCACCAACAATAGGATGGAGTTATTGGCGGTAATTGTGGCCTTAGAAGCCTTAAAAAAAGATGGCATGGTGGTTACCGTTTATTCCGACTCTAAGTACGTTGTGGATTCGGTTGAAAAGGGCTGGATTTTCAATTGGCAGAAAAAGAACTTTGCAAAAAAGGCTAATCCAGATTTATGGCGACGATTTTTATTGATCTATCCAAAACACATGGTTTCATTTAAATGGGTGAAAGGGCACGCAGGCATTCCCGAAAATGAACGATGCGACTTTTTAGCTACTGAAGCAGCTGCCGGCCTAAACCTACCTCCCGACGTGGGCTACGAAAATTCATTAGATTCGCAACAACAAGATTCCAATTCGCTTTTATGACGCTGCAAAATCAACCCAATATTACCATCCGCCAAGGAACTAAGAATGATCTTCCCGCTGCCATGGAACTCATCAAAGAATTAGCTGTTTTTGAACGAGAGCCAGAAGCGGTAACCAATACTTTGGAAAACATGGAGCGAGATGGCTTTGGTCCAAACAAGGTTTTCGACTTTTACGTTGCATCTATTGATGAGGTTATTGTAGGTATTTCGGTATTCTATTTCCGATACTCAACTTGGAAAGGCAGGTGCTTGTACCTTGAAGATCTGGTAGTTACAGAAAAACATCGCGGATCGGGGATTGGCAAACTCTTATTTGAACAAACCATTGCCTTCGCCAAAGAAACCAAGTGCAAAATTATGGTTTGGCAAGTGCTGGATTGGAACGAACCCGCCATCCAATTTTACGAACGTTACGGAGCAACCTTTCATGAAGAATGGTTAAATTGCATAATTGAGGTGTAATTCGACCACATAAAAAAAGACCCAACAAACGTTGAGCCTTTTCCATTTAAAGTTTTGCTGCAACTATGCGTATGCAGATTCTTTTTTGAAATGTTTAACCAGAAGGTAGTAGAACATTGCACGGTATTTATTTCGATTGCTGCTTCCCAATTGTTCGCAAACGGCTTTAATGCCGGCGGCGAGGTTAGCACCATCCGATAAACCTAATTTCTTGATCAAAAAATTGTTTTTAACCGTATCCAATTCAGATTGCTGAGAACAAGAAACCTTGTTCGCATCTTGGTTGTAGATAGACGGTCCGCAACCTTTAGCTACTGCGGTCAATAGGGTTTCGTCGAAAGAAATACCTAATTTCTTCATTTCACCTGAGTAGGTTGCCATTGCTTCTTCAAACTTGCTCATTGTGTTATTATTTATGTTGTATTGAAAATTTGGTACATTATTACAATAAAAAATTGCCGCACAGTTGATGCCGCTGATGTTGACCTACTAACCTGAGTTCGATTAATATTTGCAGGTTCAGATTTTTATAAAATTGTATAGTCGAAGCGTCATGTTTGTAGGTTTACCGGGGTAAACCAAGAACTGATAAGGAAGACTATGCGGCTTTATTAAAA
>JBLHHI010000090.1:0-14154 GCA_047614125.1 Bacteroidia bacterium
TGATATAGTTGAAGACGTATGAAATTTAATATTCTGCACAGTCTAATTTCAATATTATTTAATAAGGCAAAACCACCCACCTCAAACTCTGGCGGTATACTCCATTGTGAACTTGAATAAAATAGGTTCCAGCAGTAAGTTTATCATTTTGATATTTTAATGTTCGAGTGCTATTTTCTTGATCCACTTGGTCAATCAACCTGCCTTGCGCATCGTAGATGTTCAGCTGTGCTTTTGTTGGTGCAGCAGAGGAAAGGGTAAACGAAGGTTGGTGCGATGGGTTTGGGTAGAGCACCATTTGTTCTAGTTCTGGCTTGAGTACTGATGTAAAATCCAAATTCCGCAAACGGAGGATGGTATGCGTATTTGGGTCGGAATTGCTCCAGTCTTTTCCATTGGTGGCTAAAAAAATGGTTCCCTGTCCGTCGGTGCAGATGTCGCGAATCCTTCCAAAGGCATTGGTAAGATAGTTTTGTGTGGAAAGCACGCCCTTGCCGTCGGCAGAAAGCGTAAAGGCAATGAGGCGTTTGTCTTTTAAAACCGTCATTACCAGGGTGTTATTCAGCTCAGGGATGGATGCGTGTTGGTAGTAAATAAGATCGGACGGCGCAATGGTGGGCGTCCAAGTAAAGATGGGTTCCACCACGTTGGAGTCTTGGCAAAACTGGAGCTCTGGTGCGCTGTTGCACATGCCTTCTACATTTGGCCAACCATAGTTTCGGCCTATCTCTAATATGTTCAATTCGTCGTCGCTGGTGGGGCCATGTTCGGAACCATAGATGATGTTGTTTGGTCCGAGTGCAAGGCCTTGTGTGTTTCGCAAGCCCCAGCTCCATACGTAGCTGTTGGCTATTGGGTTGTCGGCCGGAATGCTGCCGTCGAGCTTCATGCGCATCACCTTGCCGTTTAAAAGCGCAGGATTTTGGGCATCTTGGTCTTTGCGCGCGTCTCCAGTAGTAAAAATCAAGGTTTGATCGGGTAGGAGAAGAAACCGACAACCAATATGGGTTGTGTTTCCGGGTATGTTTTCTACTAGAACCTCCTCATTGGTTAACGAATCGAGTGAGTAGGTAAAGCGTGAAATTCGCTCTTTAACGGTGGAGTTATTTAAATACGTATACGCAACGTACACGAATGGTTTGGACGCAAATTCTGGGTGTAAGAAGAGGCCCAACATTCCGGATTCATAAAATTGATATACGGAACTTGAATGGTCGAGGATGATTTTTCGTTGTCCATTCGTTGGATTAACTCTACTAATTTTTCCGTTTCGTTCGGTAAGCCAAAGATGGTTATCCGGGCCCCAAAGGAGTTCCCACGGCACATCAAGTCCGGTTATAATGGTGTCGACGGTCAGGATGGTTGAATCGAGTTGAACGGTGGTTTGAGCTGTGGCATTTGAGCAAGTAGCGCAAATCAGGTTGGTTATGAAAATAAGGATAAGTGTTGGATGTTTCATTTTAATGTAGGTGAATACAATGATACATTTTGTTGGTTAAATTTTTGAGAATCTGACGAAGATTTGAACATATCAGTGGGCGTTAGCTGAATGAAATAAAGGGATTTGTTTAGGATTAAAGTGTTGAATATAATGGAGTGGTGTATTTGATTGTGGTTAATAAGCGCTTAAACTGGGTGTGAAAATTTGAGCAAAAGGTTAAAAGTGTTTACTTTGTTCGTAACCGTTCGTAACCGTTCGTAACCGTTCGTAACCGTTCGTAACCGTTCGTAACCAAATTTTATAATCAAACCATAGCAAATCATGAAAATCCAAGAAAACAGAAGGTGTAAAACGTGCAATGCCCATTACGTGGGACGAGCAAATAAAGTGTTCTGCACGGTAGTCTGCAAAAGCACCTATCATCGTAACCTTCGAAGCGAAACCAAATTGGCTGCGTTGCGTTTCAACGAATATTTAATCCGCAACCACGGAATCCTCTACGAGATTCTTGGCGAAAAAAAGAAACAAATAAAAGTGAATCGCAAACAATTGGCCGATAAGAAATTTCGATTTAGCTACCACACCCACACGCTTACCAATTCTAAAGGAAAGTTATATCACTTCATCTTTAACACAGGTTGGATGGAATTTAGCGATGACGAAATTTTAGTAGTTCGAAATCAAACTTAAATGAATGCAAAGACAAACTTTTAAATTCAAGGTGAATCTGCTTCTTTTTTCCCCACCCACCTTTTCCTAATATTCCGTAACCTTGTAATTCTAATCAGAATGGATCAATGAAAAAATTTATTGGATACCTAAAGGCTTATTACGATGAAGAATTTTCATGGTCCTACCTGGCTTTTATTGTGCTCTTTCTTACCGGTGCTATCTATTGGGTATATCACGATCCATACGAATTTATAAGTCAGCGCAACTTGCTCATTACCACGCCAGGTAAACGATTTTTATACCCACTTTTTTACGCCATTCCCTTTCTAGTAGCCTTTGGCGGCCATTCTATTTTTAAACGCAACTTCAGCTTCTTTGCCAAATGGCAGTTCTGGGCGCTCTTTGTGGTGGCGGTTTTGATCTTCTCATTCCGACAAATGTTTTATCTCGATTTTTACGAATGGACCGAGCGCTTCACCTTTGAGAAATATCCGTACTTTTTCCGAAAAGTTCTAACCGATGCCGTTCAACTCATCTTCGTATTGACCGCCATTACGCTGGTTTGGCTCTTCGACCGAAAATCATCAGATTCTCCCTATGGTTTTACTCTAAAGAACTTCGACTTAAAACCCTATTTCATCATCTTAGCCATTATGCTTCCCTTTGTAATCGGTTTTGGTTTAACCGATCACTTTACGGGCTATTACCCACGCGGTTTGAAAAATCATTCGTACTATTTTAACGGAGAGTTAAATGTAAGTGGCTGGTATTATGTACTTTATGAGCTTATTTACGGCCTCGACTTTATTTCGATCGAATACTTCTTTAGAGGATTTTTAGTCATTGCCTTTATACGCTTCGTTGGACCTGGATCTATTATGCCCATGGCCACTTTTTACGTATTCATTCATTTTGGTAAACCCATGGTGGAAACCATTTCTTCCTTTTTTGGAGGAACGCTGTTGGGTATAATCACGTATTACAGTCGCTCTATTTGGGGTGGAATTGTGGTGCACATGGGCATAGCCTGGCTAATGGAACTGGGCGCATTTATTGGACAAAGCAACAAGTGAGGTGAGTACCTTTTTAAAAACATCGATTGAATATTTAAAGGGAGTTGGCCCAAGTAGAGCCGAGCTGTTTCAAAAAGAACTCGGAGTTTTTACCTACGTCGACTTGCTCAACCAGTTCCCGTTTCGATACCTCGATCGCACTAAAATTTATCAGGTTCGCGACATTGATCCGTCGATGCCGCACATCCAACTAAAAGGAAAGCTGCAATTCATAACGGTAGTTGGATCCAACCCAGGCAATAAACGACTCACGGCCAGCTTTGTCGACGATTCGGGTTCGGTTGACTTAGTTTGGTTTAAAAGCGTGAATTGGTTAAAAGACAATCTCAAAACAAATACAACCTACATTCTCTTTGGAAAGCCATCTTCTTTTAACAACAAAATAAACATAGCCCACCCCGAATTAGAGCTCGAAGAAAGTCAAACTGGGCTCACCAGCTTACACGCCGTTTATCCATCCACCGATAAATTAAAAAACCGAAGAGTCGATAATCGACTCATACGCAGCATGGTGCTTACCGTTTTACAAGACGCCAAATTCTTCATTCGAGAATATCTGCCATCCCAAGTACTTAAAGATTATAAGCTGATTTCCAACGAGTTGGCCTATAAATGGATCCACCATCCAACGAATCCAACCGAACTAAAAGCTGCTCAAGACCGAATCAAGTTCAATGAGTTTTTTGTCCTCCAATGCAGCATACTTCGGCTAAAGAAACAGCGCGAAGCCGTGCCGGGAATTCGCTTTGGAAAGGTGGGCGATGCTTTTAATTCGTACTATCAAAACCACCTAAGCTTTGAATTAACCAATGCGCAAAAACGGGTAATTAAAGAAATTCATTCAGACTTAAAATCAGGCATTCAGATGAATCGACTGCTGCAAGGCGATGTGGGCAGCGGTAAGAGTATAGTAGCCTTTTTGTGTGCACTCATTGCCATCGATAATGGCTTTCAGGTGAGCATAATGGCACCCACCGAAATTTTGGCCAACCAACATTTTAATGGATTTAAGGAATCGATGAACGACGTAGGCGTACAATTGGCCTTGCTCACAGGCAGCGTGAAAAAGAAAGATCGAACGTCCATACTTGCCGGTCTTGCCGATGGAAGCATTCACATCTTAATTGGTACACATGCGTTAATCGAAGACCCGGTGGTCTTTAAAAACCAAGGACTTGTAATCATCGATGAACAACATCGTTTTGGAGTTGCGCAGCGGGCTAAGATGTGGCATAAATCGGATTACCCACCGCACATCTTGGTTATGACCGCCACACCCATTCCCAGAACCTTGGCCATGACGGTTTACGGCGATTTAGAAGTGTCAAAAATCGACGAGCTGCCCGGAGGAAGAAAACCCATTATAACGGCACATAGGTATGAAGGAAGTCGGTTGCGTGTGCGTGGCTTTGTAAAAGAACAGGTGGATGCAGGCCGACAAGTCTACATTGTTTTTCCGTTAATTGAAGAATCGGAGACTTTAGATTATAAAAACCTGCAAGACGGCTTTGATCATTTATTGGAATACTTTGAGCGTCCAACGTACCAAATTGAAATGATGCATGGAAGAATGAAACCTGCTGATAAAGACGCGGTTATGCAGCGTTTTAAAGAGGGAAAGACCCAAATTTTAGTATCTACAACCGTTATCGAAGTGGGCATCAATGTGCCAAATGCAACCGTAATGGTGATTGAAAGTTCCGAAAAATTTGGCTTGGCGCAGCTCCATCAACTTCGAGGAAGAGTGGGGCGAGGTGCCGACCAAAGTTTTTGTGTTTTGATGACCGGCAATAAGCTCACCAAGGTAGCACGACAACGGTTAACGGCTATGGTGGATACAACCGATGGTTTTGAAATTGCTGAATTCGATTTAAAACTTCGCGGCCCCGGTGATATAGAAGGAACGCGGCAAAGTGGTTTGTTGGATTTAAAACTGGCCAGCTTAACTCAGGATGGAGATATTCTTGCCAAAGCCCGTTTGGCTTGCATTAGCATCTTCGACAACGACCCCGATCTCAAAAAACCGGAAAATATGGCGTTGCACCAATATTTGGGCACGCTGCGAGGCTATGTTGATTGGAGTCGAGTAAGTTGATTAAGTTTAAGCTGAATATGAATAAAGTGTGCGTGCCATCACCCACGATGTCATCCCGATTGGGGATCTATTTGATTAATTGAGATTTGTTGTGTGACGCATTCATCAAGAACTCCAGGATCCACAAAACAAGATGCTGAAACAAGCAGCATGACACGGACCAGGTTGCGCTCTCGCCTTCACTACGAGCGTCATCCAGAGAAATCGATCCTGAGCGAGAACGCTGTTCATTACAAGCAAGATGTATATAGCGAAGAATTGTTGCGAAGGATCTCCTGTTGAATAGTCTGAAAGTGCTCAACATTCATAGTTACATTCAAACGTACATTTTCCCTCCATAATTTTTGTGGCATCCCCAACTCATTTTAGCTTAAACGTTGTATTAATCGACGATCCAAAGACCCGTTCTTCATGCCATATTTTTGAAATGAGTTCTTCATACTCTTGTGGATGCCAGCGGTATCCCGATATAAAGTAATCCGCTTCTTCCAATGAATCTACTAGCTCAACACGCCAACGATCCGGCAGCTTGATGATCTCTAAATTGTATTTGCCGGGTTCGTAATCACATTTAATCTTAATTTTAGCAGTTTTGTCTTGGTGAAGGATGCGCTCAAAAGCGTGCATATATGAGCTTCCCCAATAATCCAATTCGTAATTTTTCCGCAGCCATTGGGCTTCATTCCGTTGTGTTAACGCATTGAAGTAGACTTGCTGGTTTGGATGCAATTGGATGGTGTAAAACAGTGCAACAGAGCAAATAATACCCAATACAACCGGTCCAACTTTATTCCATTTCTTGTGCAAGGCATCGATGCCAAACAACATGCCAAAACACAACAATGGATACAGAAAAAACACTTGTCGCCATCCATCATAAATGGTTGATTTGTTGATGGATATGGCCAAAACGGTGGCGAAAAAACAAAAGAAGATGATGACGAAAACCAAATCCTTTTCTTCAAGGACTTTGTTTCTGAATTTCTGTATCACGAGAACGGCGTAGTACGTCCAACCCAAAATGGCAGCGATGAGCAACGGAATGGGAATAGTTATCGCCATCCATTTTACCAAATAATGCCACGGGATGTTCTCCGAAAGTGTCATTTTGCCCTCAAACAAAACCTCACCCTTCCACCTAAAATCAACCAAGTTATTTAAGGCTTCTCCAAAGTTGGAAATCGGATGTTCCCACAAAAAGGGCCAACTTACATAGGTGGTTAAAATGGCCACTGCAAAGGTGGTTAGAAACAAAGTACTCGATTGCTTAAAGGATCTACCAGCGCTTTTTTGGAGAAAAAACAGAGGCAAAAATACCAGGGGCAAAATTCCGCCCATTATGCGCAAGTTGATCAAAACGCCAAACCCAAGTCCCAGTAAGATCATTCGACGAAAATTGGCTTTGTATAGAACTAAGGCGCTGATATACAGGCAAATAATGAAGACGCTGAGAAAAGGTACATCCTTTGAATTAAAAAAGGAATGTGCAAAAATGCGGGGGCAAAAAATCAAAACTAGCATGCCCAAGGTCGACAACCATCGCGATTTGAAAAGAAGATAAATCAGCTTTCCGCCAAAAAAGCAACTGAACAAAAACAAGAGGTGGGTGCAGAAATGTCGGAGGTGATAGATGTCTCGGGTGTCGGTATATTTTAACGCTTTTTGCAGAAAATAAACGGGCATTTCGAAGGCTACACCATAATCTCGGTCGGGGTAGGTTTTAAGACGCTGATTGCCTTCAAAGATGTATTCGTAATTGAATTGAGCCGTGGCTCGTTGCGTGTATTCATCCCAACTTACTCCAAAATCCTGGGTAATAAAGTACCCGATGATTATGGAAATCAGTAAGATGCCGTGATTCAAATATTTCGCCAAGCGCGGATGCTGAGGTAGTTTCAATCAATCAAATTTAACGGGGCTAATTTACGGCATGAAGTGTAAGCTTTCTTTGTTTCAATGGATATTTGAAAACAAGCAGGATGATTTTCGTGTTCTAAAAACGGGTTGGAATGTCCTTTGTTTTTCGTCCATCGTAATACGGTTTATGAAATTCACAACTTTCTATGTAATTTGGTCCAACCAGAAGTTTGAAAAATGCATTGGTCAAAACGGATTTATGGTCCATTTTGTTGATAGTGAAGGCAATAAGTTTACACTGCATTCAAAAAGCAAAGTACTTAGAATCATAAATTTTCAAACGTAAAAACGACGAACAATGACATTTACAAAGCAAATTGCAAAACATTTTAAGGAAGTCTTTTACGGTGGAAATTGGACGGCTTCAAATCTCCAAGAACAATTGATTGATGTTACGCACCAAGAAGCAAAACAGAAAATTGGCTCTCTTAACACCATTCTTACTCTTACGTACCACATTCATTACTACGTCCGGATGGTTTTGCAAGTGCTGGAAGGTGGCAAACTCGAAGGAAACGATACGTTCAGCTTCGATCATCCGCAAATAACCTCGGAAGAGGAATGGCAGAACATGAAGGAAATGATGTGGCTCGAAGCAAATTGTTTTATAGCGTGCATCGAAGAAATTCCAGATGAAAAATTGTTGGAAGTCTTCGTGAATGAGAAATATGGAATCATGTATAGAAACCTTCAAGGAATTGTAGAACACAGTCACTACCATTTGGGCCAAATTGCACTGCTTAAAAAGTTAATTCGATCGGAAAATTTATGAATGTAATAATCACAGGAGCAACCGGCATGGTTGGCAAGGGCGTACTTTTTGAATGTTGTGATCACCCGAAAGTAGATCGCGTATTATCAATTTCGAGAAGACCGTGCGGAGAAACGCATCCAAAACTGGAAGAAGTGTTGCACACAGATTTCTCGGAATTTGAATCCATATCAGACAAACTCGTTGGTTTCGACACATGTTTTTCGTCGATGGGCGTGAGTGCTGCAGGAATGGATGAAGCTAAATATACTAGGCTAACACATGGAACCACATTGGCGCTGGCAAGGGAGGTAATCAAACACAATCCAAAAGCTACCTTTATCTACGTTTCCGGACAAGGTACCGATTCTACAGAAAAAGGTCGACAAATGTGGGCACGGGTAAAGGGGAAAACCGAAAATGATCTTTTAAAACTTGGATTTGAAAAGTGCTTTGTGTTTCGGCCGGGGGCAATCATTCCGTTGCGAGGAATTCAACCCAGCTCGAAGTTGTATCGAGTTTTAATTAATAACCTCGGTTGGCTCATCAAGCTGATTAAATTCGTTTCACCGAATTCTGTGGTGGATACATCCCAAATCGGCAAGGCCATGATTAATGCTCATTTAAAGGGATATTCAAAAGAGGTGATTACACCTAAGGATATGTTGTTGCTTTCGTCGAATTGAATTAAATGAGATTATTAGCGTGCGAATCGGAACAATTTCTTTGTCAGCTTGTTATCATTAAAGCGAAAAACTAATAAAGAACAGGATGGAATCAGATACGCAAAGACATTATGCCAAAATTGAACCATACAAAAGAAAGCTGGGGCTCGTTTTAAACGGAGAAGTAATTGCGCAAACCAACAACGCATTGATATTAAAAGAAGTAGGAAATTCTGTGTACAATCCTGTTTTTTACTTTCCAAAGGAAGACGTTAAAATGGCTTTGTTAGATGCCGAAACCGAACGTTCAAGTACGTGCCCAATTAAGGGGGTAGCATCGTATTGGAACTTAAAGTCGGGCAAAACTGATTCGTATTTTGCCTGGAGCTATGAAGAACCACTTGCTCAGTCTAAAAAAATAGCGGGCTATTTGGCCTTTAACCTCGACTACCTAACCTTGGTGTCGGAACCCATTGATAGCCAATAAATTAAGCTGATATTAGGCTCTTCTATTTGTAGTCGAACGGCATTCGCAGTCGTTGCAAGCAACGGTATAAAGAAATCCTAAAAATTTCTCAACCAAGATGCCATTGGGAATGCATACACATTCCGAGGGTTCGCCTCGTCTACTAAAACGTTCGGATTTATAACTGTATAAAAACCAAATTGCCATGCACTATTATTTCTTTTACCTTTAAAGTGCATACTTGGGCAAAAGATGAGCGTAGGTGCAGTATACACTTCGTCCACTAATTTGCCTTTGTAAAACGTAAAATCTTCCGTTTTGTATTCTGTAACCCAAAATATATTGGGAAAAACCCGTCCCATTGCCCTCCAGAAACATACCTAACATCGTGAAGCACCACTTCCTCAGAATACTCTGCAATTTTATGATGACCTCTAATAAACGCCATTCCCTCAAATATAAAGCTTGCTTTTTTGCCAACAGGAATGATACCGGAAAGTCCTATCATTGGCGCATGATAGCTGTTATCTACCAAAGGTGAAACCAAGCGATCCATTATTGCACGGGCTTCTTTTGGACCACTCCCCACATACCTATCATAATCACTAGCGTTACCTACTTCTAGATGGATATATCCCATGGTTAGACTGATGTTTGAACGCTGATTTCCTTGAGTAACCTTAGCCCATGTAGGACTACGAAAACCAAAAGCTGATAACCTGAGTTCGATTCATATTTTGAATTCAGAACGCAGAGCATTTAAACAGGCGTAAAGTTGTTTGTGTTGGATATCCTCACGCTCATCGAAAGCTTTGAACCGAATGGTTATTGATGCTTTTTGAAATGTATTTTTGAAAAGTGGAGCTTTTAAAAGAAGTATACATAACCCTTCGAAGAAACGTAATGCGTTCCTTTCTTACCGCCTTTGGGGTAAGTTGGGGCATCTTCATGCTCATTATTATTCTGGGCTTGGGCAAGGGGTTGGAAAATGGAGTACAAAGCTTGTTTAACGGCTTTAGCACAAATTCTATGTTCTTATGGGGGCAAACCACCTCTTTGCCGTACAAAGGTTTCCCCGAAGGGCGCAGAGTTCAGCTTAAAATGGATGATGTGGGGTATCTAAAACAACGAGTTGATGGAATTAAGATTTTGGCTCCAAGAACCCAGTTGGGGGGGCATCGGGGCGGAAACAATGTAATCTACCAGAACGAAACGGGTGCCTTTGGCATCAACGGAGACATCCCAGAAATTATAGACGTTTACCAATGGGAAATGCCGCACGGCAGGTTTATTAATCAAATGGATCTAAACGAGCGCCGTAAGGTATGTGTAATAGGCGCACGTGTTGTGGACGTATTGTTTAAAGAAGAAAATCCAATTAATAAATATGTAGAAATTAATGGCGTCTTTTTTCAAGTCATCGGCATTTTTAAAACTCAGTCGTCTGGAGATCGTGCCGAGCGCGATGAGCAAACCATAATTATACCCATAACTACCTTTGCCAAAGCCTTTAATGGAGGAGATGATGTGAATTGGATGGCCATAGTTTGTGAAGACAACTACTCGGCATCTAAAGTTGAAAATGAGATTAAACAAGTGCTAAAAGTGAAGCATAAGATAGATCCCAATGATCCAAGAGGTTTTGGAAGTTTTAATGCCGAAGAGCGCTTCCGGCCCATGCAGATGACCTTTTTAACCGTTCGTTTCATTTCTTGGTTTGTTGGAATAATGACCCTCATTGCCGGTGTGATTGGTGTGAGTAACATCTTGCTCGTGAGCGTTAAAGAGCGAACTAAGGAAATTGGAATACGAAGGGCCATTGGCGCTAAACCCGTGGCAATATTGACACAAATTGTTGTTGAAGCCGTGATGCTCACAATGATTGCCGGGTACTTTGGCATGATGGCCGGTATTTGGTTGGTGGAAGGCATAGCAGGTTTTAGCGAAGGAAGTGAGATGTTTAAAAATCCGGAAGTTGAAATCCAAGTAGCGCTTACTGCGTTGGCTGTGTTAATAATTTGCGGATGCTTGGCTGGGCTTCTTCCAGCGCGAAGAGCTTTGCAAATAAGCCCGGTGGAAGCACTGCGATACGAGTAGTCGAAACACTTTAGCAGTTATTTTTGCCGTACGCTAACTCACTTTATTAAATTGGTGCGTTATTTGTACGTAACGATTTATAATTCGCAGGTTTACATGAACAATCGCTTCTTCCTTTTAAAAACATCGGCAATCAGTTTCTTAGTATTCTTTTCAACTTCGGTTTTTGCTCAATACCCAGATCTTAAATACGCAAACTACGTATATGATGATTTGGTAGAAACTGTTATTATGACGAGGAACGGTTCGATCTATAATCCGGTGCCAATAATAGGCTTAGGTTCCGTTAATAGCTTGGTTCTGAAGTTTGACAAGCTCGAAGCAAGCAACGAATTTTATCAATATACCTACGTGCATTGTTCATCCAATTGGGAGCCGAGCAATCTTCAAAAATCAGAATACATCGAAGGGCAAACCATGGGTGAGGTTAAATCATTTACCTTTTCGAGCAATACCTTTCAGCAGTACGTAAATTACAAGATGACCTTTCCATCGGCCGATATGAAGCTCACGAAATCGGGCAATTACTTAATAAAGATATTTCGGAACTTCGATGAAAACGATTTGGTTCTGACTCAACGATTTATGATGGTAGAAAATGTTGCAAAGGTAGATGCCACGGTAAAACCAGCAACTGGGCCTAAAGATCGGTTCTCGAAACAAGAAGTTGATTTTGATGTGGATTACGAAAACTATTCCATTCAAAACCCCTTCAACGATGTGAAGGCCGTAATACTTCAAAACAACAGCTGGAACTCGGCAATCTTCAACTTGAAGCCTGTTTTTGTTAACAACAACGTACTCTCTTTCAATTACGAAGATGAAAACCTTTTTTTAGGAACGAATGAATACCGGTTTTTTGACATACGAACCCTGCGACTTTTTAGCCTTAATGTTCGAGAAAAATTCACCGATTCGATGGTCAATGTTGTTTTGCGGGGCGATGAATCTCGTGCCCATCTCGAATACGTGCAAATGGCAGATTATAACGGAAAGCGTGTAATACAAAGTACCGATGGTATGGATGTTACGGAGCAAGGCGATTATGCTTTAGTACACTTTACCTTTCGATCGGAGCAACCCATTAGCGCAGGTGATATATACCTCTACGGCGAAATGACCAACTGGCAAATCCACCCCAAATATAAACTCACCTACTTCCCAGCCATTAAGGCGTACTACACCAAAGTTAAACTCAAACAGAGTTATTATAACTATCAGTATGTGGTCTTGGATGAGGAGGAAGAAAAAGCAGATTTCGCGTTTACCGAAGGCAACCACTCCGAAACCGAAAACGACTATCAAATCTTAATTTATCACTACGATTTATTTTACGGCTACGATCGATTAATCGCTTCGGGTACTGCCAACTCGCGGGATACAAGGCGATAACAGTGTTGGTTACGCACTCTAGAACAAGGTTTAACGCGAAATGTAAAGATTTTAACCGAATCTTTTATCTTTGTGTAAACCACCATGAAAACCGAACTAATCTATCAGCTCGCATTGAGCAAAATTCCGCATATTGGCGATGTTTTGGCAAAAAACTTAGTGGGCTACTGCGGCAGCCCGGAAGCCGTGTTTAAAGAACCGCTTTCCAAGCTTTTAAAAATTCCAGGAATCGGACCAGAACTGGCCAAGCATGTGCACCGCTTTAACGACTTTGAAGAAATGGAAAAAGAAAGCCGCTTCATTACGTCCAATAACATTAAAGCCATTTTTTACACTTCGCCGGATTATCCAAAGAGATTAAAACACATTCCTTCGGCACCGCTCATGATATTTCAAAAAGGCCGTATGGATTTGAACGGAACGCGAATGATTGGCATCGTTGGGACCCGAAAGCCAACTGCCTTTGCCAAAGAATTTACAGAACAACTTGTATCGGATTTGGCAACCTATAATTGCAAGATAATCAGTGGGTTGGCCTACGGAATTGATGGATGCGTTCACCGCTCGTGTGTGAAGTATGGAATCGAAACAGCCGGTGTTCTGGCCCATGGTCTGGATCGAATCTACCCCGAACTTCATCGTTCGATGGCTCATAAAATGGTGGAAAAGGGCGGCGCCTTGCTCACCGAGAACTTTACAGGAACTGTTCCGGATCGAGAAAATTTTCCTAAAAGAAATCGAATTGTTTCCGGTTTGGTAGATGCCATCATCGTTATCGAATCGTCAACCACCGGGGGCTCAATGATTACCGCAAATCTTGCCTTCCAATACAACAGAGAAGTACTGGCGGTTCCAACCTCACCCATCTCAGATGTGCTCGGTGGATGCAATTCATTGATTAAAACAAACCGTGCTCATTTAATGGAATCGGCCGACGATGTGGCCAGAATTTTAAACTACGATTTAACCGCCGCATTGCCTTCGGCACAACTCCATATAAACCTCGATCTCAATCCAAACGAAAGCCGTATTTTTGAAGCCCTAAAAGCACGCGGAATTCAAACAATTGATGCACTTTCGGAAAATACAGGATTGACTGTTAGTAAGTTAGCCATGTCGTTGCTTGAAATGGAGTTTAGAAACTTAGTTCGAAATTTACCCGGGAAACAGTATCAGCTCGTATGACGCAAAACGATTACAAAAGGATTTCCATTACAGATTTCGACTACGATCTTCCAACGCAAAACATCGCGCAACAACCACCAGCAATTCGCGGATCTTCCAAACTGCTTGTGCACAGATTTGGAGAAACCACACATGCTAACTTTTTCGACATCAGCAACTTCATCCCGTCAAATGCCCGGTTGGTTTTTAACGATACCAAGGTTATTGCCGCCCGCATCTTTGCCCACCGAGAAACGGGAGCCAAGATTGAACTGTTTTTACTCAGTCCTATTTCGCCCTTTACCGACATGGAGCAAGCGTTACTGGTTAGAAATGAGCCAGTTGTATGGCAAGGTATGATTGGAAACGCCCGTAAATGGAAGGTTGGAGAACGTCTGGTTTTGGAGGTTGGCTTTGTCGT
>JBLHHI010000091.1:0-14030 GCA_047614125.1 Bacteroidia bacterium
CCGTTCTTGGTTTACCCCGGTAAACCTACAAACATGACGCTTCGACTATACAATTTTATAAAAATCTGAACCTGCAAATATTAATCGAACTCAGGTTTGGAATAAATGACCTAGAATGATGGTACTAACCGTAAATGCTCCGATGATGGTTGCTGCTGCTTTCATAGAATCTTTTTTAAAGAACGGACTTTATACTGCGTTTCTTACAAGTGCAATTGAATAAAACATTGAATATGTCAATTTAACTATTGCCTCGAATCTTTTTTTCGATGTTGGAGGTCGAAAACCCATCCAGAAAGGGCAAGAGTTGAACACTTCCACTGTAGCTTTTCACCAAATCGGCGCCAACAACCGTAGCTTCGGTATAATCTCCTCCTTTTACTAATACGTTGGGTTTCAGTGTTGTAATGAGCTCAATTGGGGTGTCTTCGTCAAAGATTACCACGGCATCAATGCAATCTAACGCAGCCATTATATACGATCGACTTTCTTGGTTCTGAAGCGGTCTGTGTGTTCCTTTAAGTCGCTGAACCGATGCATCCGAATTCAAACCCAGAATCAAAAAATCTCCTAAGTCGGCAGCACGATTTAAATAATCGATGTGACCTTTGTGAATTAAGTCGAAACACCCATTGGTAAACACCACCGTTTTTTTAGAGGCGTGTAAACGTTCAACCCTATCTTTCAACGTAGACAAATCGTAAATCTTTGATTCCAATTTCGATATGTGGTTGGAGGACTTCATAATTCCGCAGAGTTATTGGCCTCGGATTCGACATTTGCAGCCGCTTTGGCCTTTCCTTTTTTCGAAATCATTCCCGCCAAAATCATTGAAACGCCGCCAACAATAATGATCATTACCAGTTGGGTGCCGTGCGATACCAAGGCATACGCTGTACCAACTGATTCGTTAATGCCGTACAAGACCAATCCCTTTGGCACTAAATATTCGAAGGCACCGACTCCTCCAGGAACTGGGATAATCATGGCCAAGGTGCCCATAATGAGTGTTGTAAGTGCTGCATCTATGCCCAAATGACTGGTTCCATCAATGGCGAAAAATATGGTGTACGTCATCAAGAAATACATCACCCAAATGAGTAAGCTGTACGCAATAAATAGCAGTGGATTTTTTAGTTTAAATATGCTTTTAACACCATCAATTCCGCCGTCAATAAAGTGCACCACCTTGCTGAGTTTTGGATGTGCCTTCATTCTAGGTTTTAGTTTTTGATAAAAAATATACGCTCCAATACCGAAGGCAAGCACCAACACCACCATTATGGTTTTAACGAGGTATGAAGAAGAGTCTTGATCAGAACTTAGATTGGCTGTAATGAAGTCTCCAATTAAATCGAATTGTAAAAATATTACCGCTGCCGTAATTAGCAGCATTATAATTAAGTCGAACAATCGCTCAATTACCACGGTACCTACCAGCTTTTCTACCGGTACACCGTCGGTTTTATACAACATGGCACATCTGCCTATTTCTCCCATTCGAGGGGTGGCCATATTTATGAGATAACCCGTCATAACAGAGTAGAATGAGTTTTTGGTAGATACCTCATAGCCAAGGGGTTTGATCAACATTTTCCAGCGAATGGCGCGAATTAGATGGCTTAAAATTCCAACGATAAAAGCAATTCCTACCCAAAAATAATTCGCTTCTTCTAAGTTTGATACCAGGGTTGTAAGGTCGATTTTAACATATACATAGGCCAGCAGACCGAGTACGAAGAGAAAGATGATGCCATTTTTAAGATAGGTTTTTCCTTGCTGATTCATGGCGTTGTGATCTTATTTCAGTCGGTTATGCACGTCCGGGAAAACGATGTTTGGCACAAAGATCTTGGCCTCTTCAAAATCCATGTGAGCAAAAGAAATGATAATGAGTTGATCGCCGTATTGCGCTTTACGGGCTGCCGCGCCGTTTAAACATACCATGCCACTTCCACGCTCACCTTTAATGGTATAGGTTTCAAGCCGTTCGCCGTTGTTATTGTTAACCACCAACACCTTTTCACCTTCAATCATGTTGGCTGCATCCAACAAGTCTTCATCCACGGTTATGCTACCAACATACCGAAGCTCGGTTTGAGTAACTTTAACATTGTGAATCTTCGACTTTAATACCTCGATTATCATATTCGGCTGCAAAAGTACGGGTATTTTTTTGCTTCGTGGCGATTGAAAATATCCCAGATTTAGGTATTTAATCTTGCTAAATCAAACAAAACGAGGGCTTTGTCAGTTTTAACATCCAAGGCCTACCAGTTATCGTATAAGTTGAAAAGCATCAAGAATGAAAGCACATAAAAGCAACTACCTCTTTCTCTTAACTATCTTGGCGGTACTTACCTTTGGTTTATCACAATGTAAAGGACAAGATATGAAAGCAACGGAATTCAAGTACAAAAAAGGACATTCTCTAAACCAAGATTTGGCGAACACGTTTTCGGATTCGACCGAAGCTAAATCCAATCAAATTCCGCTTTCTGTGAATGATCTAAATTTAGCCCAAATAGCTGCACACGGTCTGTCCGATAAAGGCCTTAATGCGCTTATTTTCATAGGGTCTTTTGCCGATCCCGTCTATATGCGAAGTCTAGACTATTACAACGCGCTAAGTGCTGATTTGAAAGACTTTGGAGTTAAAACTACAATGCTTTCAAACACACAGCCAACCGCAGAACATTCGGCATTATGGCCTAATTTGCATCTCGTTTACGATGTGGATCACAGCTTGGCAACCTCCTTGTTGGATGATGAAGTTTCCTTGTCGATTTCACCCGAGACGAAAGATGGCGATGCCATTCAGTCGGTGGCACTCCTTTTTGGGTCTGATGGCAAGTCTGTTAACAATTGGGCCTATACCACCAACACTCAAGTTGAACCAAAAGACATCAAAAATGCGGTTTTTGTGCATTTATTTGATTTGCGAAATGGAGTTAGTCTTCCGTATAATGAGTTAAATGAATTCCAAAACTTTGTAATTCAAAACAAGGGAACCGAACGCGCCTACAGCGGCAAGTATTACAACTTGAAAGCCGATGGCATTTATTTGTGCCGAAGATGCAATGCTCCATTGTACTGGAGCAACTCTAAGTTTGATTCGCATTGCGGATGGCCCAGTTTTGATGACGAAATTGAAGGCATGGTTGAACGAACAACCGATGCCGATGGTTCAAGAACCGAAATAACGTGCACCAATTGCGACGGCCATTTGGGTCATGTATTTTTAGGCGAGGGTTTTACTGAGAAGAACACTCGACATTGCGTGAATTCTGCTTCTATAGTTTTGAAAAGTTTTAATAAGGGATAAGTATGAAAACGATAAATCTTCTTTCCACGTTCCTTTTTGTAAGCATATTTGTAAGTGCCTTGAGCAGCTGTGCTGAAAAGGTGCATAGTTCTGATAATGATAATATTACGATGCAAGATTCAAGTATAAACCTGGATAAATTAGATACCGCAACCTTTGGCGCCGGCTGCTTCTGGTGTGTAGAAGCCGTTTTCCAAGATATGAAAGGTGTGGTAAGTGTTCAATCTGGCTATGCCGGTGGAAGCACTAAAAATCCCAGTTACAAAGAAGTGTGTTCGGGTACAACGGGACATGCAGAGGTAGCTCGCATTGTATTCGATTCGTCGATTATTTCCTACGAAACCTTGCTTACAATACTGTGGCATGCGCACGACCCAACTACGGTAGACCGACAAGGAAATGATGTGGGTTCACAGTATCGATCTGTAGTTTACTATCACAGCGAAGACCAACGTTTAGCTGCCGAAAAAAGCAAAAAGGATACCGATGACAGCGGTTTATGGTCGAGTCCGATTGTAACCAAAATTGAGCCCATTCCAACCTATTATGCTGCTGAAGACTATCATCAGAATTACTTTAAAAACAATCCCAATCAAGGGTATTGTTCTATGGTAGTGGGGCCAAAGGTTGCCAAGGTTCGAAAGGAGTTTAAGCATTTGTTGAAGGATTAGCGTATAGTTCTTTGGTTTCGGGTTAAGACATTGGTCTTGCGAATTACCAATTTAAGTAAGGGTAATGGATCTTGAGGTCAATTAATCCAACAATAAACCCGCAACACTAGATGGTAAAGTTTAACACGCCCAATTCGGCTGCGGTTTGTTTAAAAACATACCAATTATCTTGATCAATATTTTTAAACTCAAGCTTTTGAGAGATGTCTTGATTTCTTAAATGAACAGATACGTCGCTACCATTGTAATTAATGCTTTGAACATCTTCGAACTTAATTTTAAAGTACATCTTGGCAAACCAAGTTTGAAAATAAATGATAACAGGGAGAAGAACAATTAAGGCCAGTCCTAATACCCACGTTATAAAAAAACCCATGTACAGCGAAAAGATGCCGTAACAAACTAGTAATATGATGGAATTGAGCGTCTTAGAAGATTTTTTATGGATTTTCATCCCATCCTCATACATCGGCAAATCACCAATGGACGACCAAACCCCTTCTGCGGTGTACGCCAAAAAAGCTGTGTCTAGATTCAGAAAGCCGCCATCGCAACGAATACAACTTCTGGCCTGCATTAAAGCGTTTAATTAGGAAGCGTAACTCAAACCTTGACCGAGCGATTTTAAGAACTTGGTGTGCTGTTGAATTGCACTTAAAAAAGTAGGTTCGGAGTAATACGGAAGATTAAATTCTTCAGCAGTTTTCTTAATAATTTCCGAAATCTTTTTGTAATGAACGTGACAAACGTTTGGAAACAAGTGATGTTCTACTTGATAGTTCAAGCCACCAACGTACCAAGAAAATATGCGACTGTTTGGTGCATAATTAACCGTGGTTAAAAGCTGATGAATTGCCCATTTGTTTTCCATATCACCTTGATCGCTTGGAAGCGGGAAGGCCGTATTTGGCATTACGTGGGCTGGTTGAAAAATAGCCGCTAAAATTAATCCAGCTAAAAAATGCATTACGATAAAGCCAATAAGCACTTGCCACCAAACAAGGGGTAAGAAAATCATCGGCAACACCAAGAAAATGATATAGTAAATAATCTTTACGACAATTAACTCAGCTAATAAACCCTTAAAAGTTCTTTTCTGCGCCGCAATTAAATTATTTTTTTCGAATCGGATTAATTGTTTGAAATCTTTAGCCGTTGCCCACATAATGGTCATTAAACTATAGAAAAACCAAGCGTATATATGCTGGAATCTCTGAATCTTTTTATGCTCAGCATGCGGAGAAAAACGCAAGATGGATACCGTTTCAATGTCTTCATCCATTTCGTCGATGTTAGTAAAAGAGTGATGCAACACGTTGTGTTGAATCTGCCAGTTGATGTCGCTTCCACCTATAAACCATATAATGCGACCAATGAACTTATTCATTTTCCTATTTTTTGAATAAGCGCCGTGATTGGCATCGTGCATTACAGAAAGGCCTAGTCCAGCCATTCCAAAACCCATCATTAACCAAAGTATTAAGGAAATCCAGAAATTGGTTACTAAACCAGATAAAAGCAAACCGTAAGGAACCATGTAAATGGCTATCATGGCTATTGTTTTCAATACCATTTGAGCATTTGCATGTTTTGATTTCCCGGTTTCTTTAAAATAATTGTGTACCCGTTGCCGCGCGATGTTATAAAAATCGGCAGCTGTTGGTCTAGGGAAGGTAATTTTTTTCTTAGCCATGTAATCTTTTTTAGTCAATCAAGCCGAAAATAAGGCCTGTACATCGAATGGGTGCAAAGGTAGCTAAAAGTTGAGAGTTTTTTCTGTACCTATGTACTACTAAATAGATGATAAATATCACGTCAATTATAGTGCCATGTCATATTTGAAAAAACCAATTCTTTTATCCATTATATTGCTAATTGTCAGCGCCTTAGGTTCAATTTCTTTTGCACAAACTACCTTAGTAAATGGTAACGTTGTTGACGACAAAAACGAAACCTTAGGGTTTGCGAGTGTTGTTTTACTCAATTCAACCGATAGTTCGCAACAAGGTTTTACGCTTTCGATAGAAGACGGCACCTATCAGTTTAAAAATGTAAAAGCGGGTTCGTACATCATTCAAGTGTTCTTAATGGGATATGATTTGGAAGCCACTACGCTAACCACAAGTGGCGAAGCCGAGCTGACTATTCCGCCTTTTGTTTTGGCCGAATCCAGTATAACTCTTAAAGAAGCTTTAATCAAAGCCAAATCGATACCCATGGTTTTCAAAGGCGATACCATCGTATACAATCCAAATGCGTTTACTACCAAAAGCAATGCTACGGTTGAGGATTTGCTCAAAAAATTGCCAGGGGTTCAGGTCGATAAAAACGGAGTAGTAACGGCGCAGGGAGAACAAGTGGTGAAAGTGTTAGTAAACGGGAAAGAATTTTTCGGCAACGATCCTACCAAGGCCACCCAAAACATCGATGCCAAATCAATTGAAAAAGTAGAAGTGCTCGACAAGAAAAGTGATGAAGCATCATTTACGGGTGTCGATGACGGAACCCGCGAAAAAGTAATAAACTTGGTTTTAAAAGAAGATGCCAACAAAGGCTACTTCGGTAAGGTTGAAGCCGGTGGTGGTACCAAAGAAACCTACAAGGTTAAAACGGTTTTGAACTACTTCAATAAGGAGAACCAATACACCGTGATTGGAAATCTTAACAACTTGAATCAAAATGGTTTTAGCTGGCAAGAATACTACCGAATGCTCAATGGCTCCGATGGAGTAAACTTAGGCCAATCAACGTATTGGTTTCAACAAAATGATTGGATGGGATCCAATTCGGAGGGACGGCAACAAAATGCGGTTTTGGGAACGAATGGCCATTTTAAGGTTGGTAAAGGCGAAATAGACGCCAGCTACTTTGCCATGAATCGATCCAACGATTTACAAACAACTTCTCGCTCTGAGAACTACCTTCCAACACAAACCATTTACAGCAATTCGAGCTTCGATGCCATCATGCAAAACGCACAGCACCGGGGCAATTTAAAATATGTGTTCAAACCCGATACGCTCAATAGTATTACGGCAAAGGGTCAAATAGATTTAACTTCGGGAGATAAGACGGATAACAGCTTTAACCGCAACGAAACGAACGAAGCTTTTTTAATTAACAACTCTCTTTCCCAAGGTGCTTCCATTAAGGCCAATTTTAATTTAAAGGGAGAGCTGATTTACATGCGGAAGTTTAAAAACACTAAGCATTATCTCTTGCTCAATTCTGGTGCCGAAATCAATAATGCGATTGATTCTTCGAAATGGGCCAACCAATTATCGTCTTCATCGCTCGAACCAAACAGAGATTTGCCCAACCAATATTCGGATAACATTGGGGGCACCGGTACCGTTTTTTACAATAAGGCGGTTGTGGCCATCAACGTTAAGAATGATTACTTTATCAGCTTTTCAGTCGACAATAAAACATCGTTCGACCACTTTGATCAGCAGAGAACCTATTTGGTCTTTGACTCCCTTCTTTCAGGGCAAAGTCCTGAAATTGAGGGAATTAACTCAATTTCGAAGGCTGGAATTTCATTCACAAAAAATCGTGAAGGCGCGGGTTGGTATTTCAACGCTGGTCTAAACTTAGGCAAAATTGATGTAGACCGGACGGTAAGTCAGAGCACGGATGCCGGGTTTAAAAAATCATATCTCTTTGTTTTACCGGGAATGTATGTATCGTACCACAAACCGAAAAAACTGAGGATTGGATGGTGGTTTAATTCGAGCGAACAATTTGCCGGAATGAATACCTTAAATCCAACACCGAACATAGTTAACCCCATTCGAACCACCTTTGGTAACCTTGAGCTGGATCCATATGTAAACTACAACACCGGTATTCATGGCAATTACCGAGATAACAAACGCCAGATTTTCTATTACTTCAACAACAATTCGGGCGTTGCACCTAATTCGGTGTACTCAGTAGAAACGCGTTCGAATGAGAATGTTGGAACCATGACCTATAAAAACGGGAAGTATTCGGCGTGGTTTAACAACAACGTGAACGTTCAATTCAAATTGGATAAACTAAACATGAGCGTTGGAGTACAAGCCGGTTCTAATTACTACACCAACTTTAGCGAATTAAACGGCATTACATATCAGAATAAAAGCAACTCGTTTGATGCTGGATTGGATATTGATTTCGACTTTAGCAAACCACGTAAAATGGAGTTGAACTTTGCATATGATCCATCGTATACGATACAAAATACGGGTTATTTATCGGAGCCTAACAAATACATGCGCCACGAATACAGTACGGATTACTCGATCAATCTCACCGACCGCTTCATGGTGGCCGTTGAATATGAGGTGTATTTCTTTAACAGTTTAAATGTTGGAAGTCAGCAGGTTATACCCTTATTGAACGCAGGTATGGAATACAAGCTCGACAGCAACGATCGTTGGATTATTTCGGTTGATGGCTTTGACTTGTTGAACAAAAATCAGAAAATTGATCGTAACTTCTTTGGCAACAGTTTCTCAGAAACTCGCCAAAATACGCTTACCCGATACATCATGTTTAACTTGATCTACTCCATACGTAAAGGAAAGAAAAAAGAAGAACGCGGCCGACAATGGGATTAATCCTGAAACGAGTTCAGGATGACTAGCTGACCCTGAAACAATCCTGAAACGATCCTGAAACGATCCTGAAACGAGTTCAGGATGACCGATCAGGATGACCGATCAGGATGACCAATCAGGATGACCGATCAGGATGACCGATCAGGATCGTTTCAGCATCTATTTAATCCGGAATTAGAACCTTAAAGCTTTTTCGGGCATTGCCTTTGGTAACGTTGATGTAGTAAATGCCACCTTCTTGGCTTGAGCAATCGATTGGTAAACCATACCACATATTGGAGTTTAAAACGTGTTGCCCTTTTATGTTATACATGTTTATAACAGCTCCCGTCCAAAAACCAGAATCCAAGCTAAGAATTAGCTGCTTGTTAGCAACCGGGTTGATTGCGAAGTCACTGGTTAAAGAAACTAAAGTATCTATAAAAATTTCTTCATGAATTATTAAGATATCATTTAAATAGCAATCAGGATTTGAACTTTTATTAGACGATGATCGTGCACGATAGACATACGTATCTGGACATAGATATTCAAAAGGGTATGAAATACTATAATACTAAGATGATTGGCCCAGGCTTATTAGAATCTGTTTATCATCGTTGTTTGTTGCAAGAACTAGATCTGCGAGGCATCAACTACACCTCACAATTAGTTGTTCCTGTTAGATACAAAGGAATAGAATTTGGAACACCGTTGAAATGTGATTTATTTGTGGAAGATATCCTTCCTGTTGAGCTTAAATCTGTTGATTGTATTCTACCCATTCACAAAGCACAATTGCTAACGTACATGAGTCTTTTGAGCGCACCCAAAGGTTTATTACTCAACTTCAACGTAACCAACCTTTTCAAAGAAGGTCAGTTTACGATGGTAAATGATTATTACCGAGATCTTTTGGATTAGTCAAATAATTCTTCAGCCAACTTCAACGCCATTTCGATGGCTTCATCGGTATTGATGTAGGTGTATTGCGCCAATCTTCCTGTAAAAAAGACTTTGTTTTGTAGCGTTTCGGCTTTGGCCAAGGTTTTGTATTTAAGGTATAATTCCTTATTTGAAGTTGTTGGAATAGGATAATAGGGCTCTCCTTTTGCCCTGGGGTACTCTTTGCAAACAACGGTTCCCAGATGCTCTTGCTGGGTAATGTGCTTAATCTCAACTGAACGGGTATAATCGTGACTGTTGGGATGGTTAATTTGAACGCAGGGTTGAACCAATTCACCCGAATGAAAAGTAAACTCAAAGTCTAATGAACGCCACGGAAGTTTGCCAAATTGATAATCGAAATACAGATCGATTGGACCCGTATAAATGGTTGCTAACGCAGGTTTTATCTCCTCTTTAATCAAAAAGAAATCTGCTTCCAATTTCAAATCAATCAATTCATTATCAATCATTTGTCGGAACATTTCCGTATAACCATTCTTTGGAAGTTGTTGGAAATTGTGATCGACGTATCGATGATCCCGGTTAAAGCGAATGGGGATTCTTCCACATACACTTTTGTCGAGTTGTGAAGGGTGCATATCCCACTGTTTTTGGGTATAGCCCAAATAAAAAGCTTCATACAATTCTCGCCCAACCCTTGATAAGATAAAGTCTTCGGAATTGTGGATTTCAGGGATGTGCTCCCGTTTAGCATCTAAAAATGCATGTGCTTCTGTTTCGGTAAATGTTCGATCAAAAAACAATTCGAGCGTTGTTCGATTAATTGGGAACGGGAACAACCTTCCACCCACCTCACTTTTTACTTCATAATTTGCTGGAAGCCAGTCGGTAAAGCGCGACAGATAATCTATTAATTCTGGATTATTGGTTCTGAAGTAGTGCGGACCGTATTTGTGTACGAGTACACCGTTCTCTTCTTTAAAATCGTAGCAATTTCCCGCAATGTGATTTCGCTTCTCAACGATTACACTTGTTAAGCCTTTAGCGGCCGCGCGTTCTGCCATTACACAACCAACGGGTCCTGCTCCAACAATGAGAAGGTCGGGTTGTTTCATAGCTTGTTTAAAGTGGGATGTTGCCGTGTTTTTTCTTTGGAAGATGTTCTACCTTGTTTTCCAACATGGCAAACGATTTAATTAATTTGAGTCGGGTGTTCTCCGGCATAATGATTTCATCAATAAACCCTCGCTCGGCCGCTCTGTAAGGATTGGCAAAGATTCGAGCGTATTCAGCTTCCTTTTCTTTCAAGGCCGCCGCTGGATCATCTGCCGCCTGAATTTCACGTTTAAAGATGATTTCAGCAGCGCCCTTTGCTCCCATCACCGCAATTTCGGCATTGGGCCACGCAAAGTTCATGTCAGCTCCAATGTGCTTAGAGTTCATCACGTCGTAGGCCCCCCCGTACGCTTTACGAGTAATTACGGTAACACGAGGCACGGTGGCTTCGCAAAAGGCATAGAGCAGTTTAGCTCCGTTCGTAATAATTGCATTCCATTCTTGATCGGTTCCAGGTAAGAAACCGGGCACATCCTCAAATACCAATAACGGAATGTTAAAGGCATCACAGAAACGAACAAATCGGGCCCCTTTTTGGCTCGATTTAACATCCAATACACCGGCTAAAAAAGCGGGTTGGTTGGCAACAATCCCGATGGATCGTCCTCCCAATCGAGCAAAGCCCACCACAATGTTTTCGGCAAAGTTTTTATGAATCTCAAAAAACGAATCGGCATCAATAACTCCCTCAATAACCTTTCGCATATCGTAGGGTTGGTTTGGGCTTTCCGGAATAATATTGGCCAATTCCGGCCGAATCTCGGCATCTAAATCATACGAAAAACTCGGAGTTTTTTCTTCGCAATTTTGCGGGATGTAGCTGTGCAGCTTCCGCAAATTAGTGAGCAGTTCAATTTCATTTACTGCGGTTAAATGTGCCACCCCTGATTTGGTTGAATGCACCGAGGCTCCTCCTAAATCTTCAGAGCTAACTTCCTCATTCGTAACCGTTTTAACCACATTTGGCCCCGTAACGAACATGTATGAAGTTTGTTCTACCATCATGATAAAATCCGTAATGGCCGGACTGTAAACAGCCCCTCCAGCACACGGACCCATGATGGCTGATATTTGTGGAATTACTCCACTGGCGCGGGTGTTTCTGTAGAAGATATCTGCATATCCACCCAACGAAACCACCCCTTCTTGAATGCGTGCTCCGCCCGAATCATTTAAGCCAATTAGGGGTGCGCCATTTTGCATAGCCAAATCCATAATCTTGCAGATCTTTTCGGCATGTGTTTCGGAAAGCGACCCTCCAAAAACAGTAAAATCTTGTGAAAAAACATAGACTAATCTTCCATTAATACTGCCATATCCGGTAATCACTCCATCGCCCAAAAAATGTTGTTTATCCATGTCAAAATCCGTGCTTCTGTGTTTTACAAAGGCGCCAATTTCTTCGAAAGAATTTGCATCTAAAAGGTAGTTTAAACGCTCTCGAGCCGTTAACTTATTTTTTGCATGTTGAGCAGCAATTCTCTTTTCACCACCGCCCATTAAAGCTTCTTCCTTTTTACGGATGAGTTTTTCTCGTGCTCCTTCTGCTGCCTCTGATTTCATATTTTGCATGCTCTGTTTTAACTGTTATTCAACGCCTCCATTAAGTCGCTGGTTAATTCTAAATTGTGGTATACGTTGGTTACATCTTCATTGTCTTCAAAACGCTCTACGGTTTGCAGGGTTGTTAACGCATCTTCTAAATTTAACGACACTGTATTGTTTGGAAGCCGCTGTAAATCAGCACTTTCAATTTCAACGTTCAAGTCATCTAGGGTGCGTTGCATCAATCCAAAATCTTCGAAAGAGGTAACCACTTCAACAAAAGTTTCGTTCCAATCCAGTTCTTCTGCTCCACCTTCAATAATACTCAATTCAAAATCATCTTGCTGCATTCCTTTCAATGCTTCCATCGAAATGGTGAACACCCCTTTTTGACTAAATATAAACGACAACGATCCATTGGTTCCTAAACTGCCCCCTGTTTTCGAAAAAATCAAGCGAATGTTGGCCACCGTTCGGTTTGGGTTGTCGGTCATGGTTTCAATCACTACTGCCACGCCGTTTGCCGCATATCCCTCATAAACAAGAGGTTGCAAGTCGGCACCCTCTCCACCAAGCCCTTTTTTAACGGCACGATCCATAGTGTCTTTGGGCATGTTGGAACCCTTGGCATTTTGAATAGACAGTCGCAATGCCGGGTTGGTATCTACATCTCCCCCAGCATCTCGAGCAGCAATGGTAATTTCCTTGATAATACGAGTCCAGATCTTGGCTCGTTTTTTATCCTGTGCTGCCTTACGGTGTTTAATATTCGCCCATTTGCTGTGGCCTGCCATGCGTGTTGTGTTTGCCGCAAAGTAACGACCAAAAGACAAAAAAACCGTGTTCCGTAAATCTGAATGATAAAAAGCGTGCTTCCAGCCAACCACTAAACAAAAAAGCCGCTGAAAAAGCGGCCTTTACGTGATGCTTTGCATCCATATTTTCGACTTAATCTCTGCTCAAGAATATTTGGATGATGTACCACAACATAAGCATAAACGAAGCAAACAAGCCCAACGAAGCAATTACATACTGCGATTTATCGTATCGATGAACCAAGTTGCTGGTTTGATATAAAATTGCTCCACCTGCCAACAAAACCATGGCACCGCTAAACCACAAACCGAGGTCGAAGCCAAAGATCATTCCGGCAATGATTACACCAATGGCAACAATGCCGCCAACGGCAATGATGCTGCGCATAAACGAAAAATCTTTTTTAGTGATGATTACCACCGCAGACAGGCCCGCAAAGAGCGCCAGGGTTACAACAAAGGCTTGAACCAAGAGATTGCTGCCGTTGGTGTATGACATGGCGATGTACAATAAGGGAACGAAAATGAGCGCTTCTGCCAAAATATAGATGAAGAAACCAACGTATTGCATTGGCATCGAAGTGGCTCGGGCCACCATTTTTTCGGCTTGTGTAGTGGCTAACATAAAGAGCCCTAAAACAATGAGCCAGGTGTAGCCTTGGGTCATGCTCATCATCAAATTGATAACAGCATCGCTCGATAAGAGGATGGCTTCGACCACCATAAATATCAAAAACGCACCGGCCACATGGGCATACGTTTTACGATAAAAGGCTGCTTTTTCTTCTGTGGTTGAGCTCGACAGGAGCTCCTGATCAAGGGTGTTATACTCTGTATTCATCACGTTTAATTTTGTTCAAAAATAGCAAAAACAATAATACATTTTACGGAGAAAATAATTTGTCATTTGGTGATGTAAGCTCGATTAATTATTAACCTGATTTCGATTAATATTTTAAAATTCAGATTTGTATAGAACCCAAGTAGTAAGGCGAAAACAGGAAGGTTTATGTTTATAAACCGACTGATTTCAACGAAGCTAATAGGGTTTTATATACAAAAGTCC
>JBLHHI010000092.1:0-13757 GCA_047614125.1 Bacteroidia bacterium
GCCAGCATGGGTACGGTTGGATTGCCAGAAAATGATGCTGAAGGCAAAGGAGCCATCTTCTTGATTAACAGCGGCATACCCGGTAAAACGGAACCGATGGTTAATATTTTCATGGAAAAAATGAAGCAGGAAGGATTTCGAAACATGCTCAAAAAAGAGTTTAAGAAATACAACGATGCCTGCATTCAATCGTTTTTAAAGCGTGATATCAAGCCATTGTTTTCGAACTTGAAAGAGCTTTCTTCCTTATTGTTGCAAAATTTTAAGCCAATGATTCCATCGGTGTTTCACAAGTTATGGAAAGAAGGAATTGACAGTAATGCCTACTACCTAAAGCTTTGTGGCAGCGGAGGAGGTGGATATTTCTTGGGCTTTACTGAAAATCTTGAAGAAGCCCAAAAGCGCTTAAAAGATTATCCTTTAGAAGTGGTCTTTACCTTTTAGACCGTGACTTCTCTATCTCGAAAAAATAGAATTCGAACCATTAAGTTTTTGGCACTCTTGTCAATTATTCGATGGCCCAATGTATTGTTTACCGCTTTGGCGCAATATTTATCGGCTGTTTTTATTTTTAATGAGCCCGCCGAATATTTAACAACCTTAGGAACGCTTCAACTCCACCTCATGGTTTTGGCCACGATTTGTATTGTATCGGCCGGCTTTATAATCAACAGCTTTTACGATCTGGAAAAAGACCTAGTTAATCGGCCACATCGCACCTTATTTAATCGAGTTATAAGCAAACAGTTCTGCCTTCAGACCTACTTCTTTTTAAACGCTTTTGGACTGGTTATAAGCGCATTATGCTCTTGGCATGTGTTGCTATACTTTTCTGCCTTTTCCTTTCTCCTTTGGTTTTATTCGCACAAGTTGCAAAAGATTCCAATGGTTCGAGAACTCACAGCAGCCTTTCTATCGGTGATGTCGGTTTTGAGCATTGGTTTGTATTACGCTCAGCTCAATTGGGGCATCATTCATATGGGCTTGTTTATAGGTATGTTATTGATTGGACGTGAATTGATTAAAGACTTAAAGGGAATTGATGGAGATCGAGCTGTTGGAAACACCACCATACCCGTTCAATTTGGACGACTGCGAACGAAGATGATTTACGCTTTGGTGAGTTGCTTAGCCTTGTTCGTTTTATTTCACATGGCTTATCCCAATCCAGGAAACATTAAAATTGGTTTTGTCATTGGTCAAACCATCTTGATCTTAAGCATTTTAGGACTTGTTCTCGGAGGCAAAATTCCGGCAGATCTAATGGTTCCACACCGATTACACAAGGTGCTCTTAGCCATTGCAGTGGTGTACTTGGCCTTTGTGTAAGCACGTCCTACCTCGCCACCACAATCTTCTTGTACCCAACATTATTGCCCTCATCCATAATTTTAAGCATGTAAATCATTGGCTGTAAGCCACTCACATCCAGGATGTTGGATTGTTTTGCTTGTATGATTACGCGGCCAGTTTGATCTAACAATTCAATACTTTCAATGTTACCTTCCGGCAAATCAACAAAAACTTGCGTTGAGCTTGGGTTTGGATAAACGGTTATGGTGTTTTGGAAGGACTGGTTTTGGATAGCACTAGATTCATTAAATTCAACGGAATCTAGCATATAGTCACAAACCGAATACCAATTCCTAAAGTAAAACACTATTAAACCACAGGGTTCATAAAACGTAAAACTAAGAGGAAAATCTCCATTGTTATAGCCATCAAATAGATGTATCGAACTGTCTGAGCAAATGTTTATAACCCTAACAAACACATCTATGCTATCAGATATATTGAGGTCAATTGTAACTTTTTTTGCCACATAGTTTACTTTTAAGCCATCGTATGTAGGAATAGGAGTTACGCTTAAAATTACCGAATCCTTAAGCTCACATTTAGTTTCTTTATTTATCTTATCGAGACTTACTACGTGCCTCCAAAGTCTGTTGTGATGAAACAAAATCGACTCATTTTGCTCAAACATGCCATTACTCAGCGAATATGAATATCGATTATCCATAGATTTAACCATTTGGAATGTATCTTTTTGACAAAGACTAAATGAATCACTGGGAAGATCTTTCGGAATTTGAGCGTGCACCTTAGTACGTATCGTATCAACATCAGCACATTCGCCATGTTCTCGCTTTATTTTAACTTGATACGTTGTAGACAATTTGGCCAAATAGAAAGGTGCCACAGAAGCATAGTCATCCAACCGAACCTTTGGAGTCCAATCGTAAATAAGATTCGAATCTCCCAGTTGTAAAACCAGGTTCTCGTCGTAACAAGTGGTATACGATTTTACCCAATCTTTTTTGATAGAATCCGCAACCGCAACCACCACTTTTTTAGTAGAAACACAACCTGAGGACCCATCGGTTAAGGACAATTCGTATTGGTACGACCCGCTCATTGTGCTTGAAAATTGACTAAGTGTACTCGAAGTTGAACTAAGGTTACCTCCTGGCTTCCAAACACTTACTCCCGAAAATGCCTTCTTTCCTAACCACAAAACTTCATCAACACAAGCAAAGGTGTCGCCAATTATATATTCGCTAGGATCTGGCGCCTCCAACGCCGTAAACGACCACGATGAACTTGCAAAATCCGGATGACTGGAACGAATGCGGAACTTCGAATTGGACGAGTACAATCCAAACGGCAAAACCCCTTTAATGTACTTTGGTTTGACAGTCGTTTTAACACTACCAATCACTACCGGATTGTCAAAACTTCCATTTGTGTCGGACAACTCCAACGAAAACACATTGTTGGCCAAATAGGTGCCAATTCCATTTATGCCAATATCCAAATCAACAGTTATCGAATCTCCTTGACAGGCATAGATTTGGCCAACCGGTTCGAAATAATGCAACTTGTCGAACTCCAGCTTATTGCATAAATGGCAAACAATCAAGAACAAATCATTGCTCCGGTTAATGTACATTCCAGCCGGTTTGTAGTACGATGTTAGCTTTGTTTTTGAAATAAAATCCTGATCGATTATATATAGGTAACTATCCCCCCAATTGGTGACAAAGTAGTTTCCTTCCATGTCTTGTGTTATAGCATTTAAGCTGTCCAAGCCCGTTTTCATAGCCGTTGAATAACCCCCCGTTTTCAAATTGGCGATGTAAATCTTTGCCATCGTATCATCACTCACAAAAACCAAAGCACTATCGTTGTTGATCATCATGCCACACGGGCGCGAAACATTGGATATATACGTTGAAAAGCTGGGCGTAAAAAAAGGAGCCGCTCCAAACTGACCCTTTATAATCTTATTTCCCAAATGATCGGATAGATAAAAGAACTTGCCCTCTGCATCCATCACAAAATCATGAACATCCGTTACGTTGGGAATATCAAACTCCACTATTTTCTGAAGGCTTGATGCGTTGAATATTTTCAAATCGTTGTCATCCACCACAATAAGAACTGCCATTGTATCTAAAGCAATTACATCAATGTCGCGAATTTTGGTAAAGCCGGTAATTGCGGAAGACGTCTTGTAAAACGAATCGACCTTTGTGATGCTCTGTGTGCCAAAATTCGAAATGTAATAGGCCTTGTTTACGGGATTATAGGCAATGCGATATGGCTTACTATATTGAGCAAAAGCAGAAAATGTGAGTGCTAAGGCAAAGAGGCTGGTGGTTAGTTTTTGGATGATGGCTTTCATTTTATCATTCTTTTTTTGACAGTGCTTCCGTTTGTTGATAAACGATTTCGATTCCTTCATCAAAGCTATGCGGCTCATAACCAAGCATTTCAGTGCTTTTTGTTAGATCGAAGCCCGTTATGGGCGGGCGCTTTGCCGCTTGATTTAAGGTCTTTGAAGAAATCTTTGAAACCTTTTCCATAGAGAGTCCAAAATGCTCCGCAACGCTGCTTACAATATCGTAAATATTCAAGAAATCTTTTCCCGAAACATTAAATATGCCTTCGGCCTGACATTTTTCGATGAGATAACAACCCATAGCCAAATCTTCGGCAAGGGTTGGCGTGCGGAATTGATCGGTAACCACATTTATCTCCTGCCCTTTTTCTAAGGCTCCTTTTGCCCAGAGCACAATGTTCGAGCGGCTCATATCAGACATCACCCCATACACCAAAACGGTTCGAGCAATCGACCACTTACCTCCTACTTCTTGAACAATCTCCTCTCCTTTTAATTTCGAGTGACCATAAATACTAATGGGGTGAGGTTCATCGGTTTCTTTATAAGGGCCAGCCTTTCCATCAAAAATAAAATCGGTTGAGAGGGCAACGAGATGCGCATTTACGGCCTTTGAAGCTTCCGCAATATTGCGTACAGCGGTTTCATTGAGCAACTTGCAATTTACTTCATCCAGCTCGCAGGCATCCACATTGGTCATGGCCGCGGTGTGAATGATAGCATCCGGCCGAAACGATTGCACCACCTTGTGTACATCCGCTTTGTTGGTCACATCCATCGATGCGTATTGATATCCCTCTTGAACTACGTATCGATTTCCACCACGAGAAGTGGCTAATATTTGTCGATCCTTCATCGTTAAATAAAGATCAATCAGTTTTTGTCCGAGGAGTCCGTTACTGCCAGTTATCAGTATTTTTTTCATGCCGTTCTGATGTTGTTTTTAAGAAGGAAGTCTTTTTTTTCTATGGCAAAGGAACGACCATATTTCTGTTCCAACGCATCGCATTTACCCAACACGCTTTGCGCAAAATCGTTCGATGCCTTGGTTTTGGGGTGCAACAATCGGTGATTGAGATTGCGATTTAAGTCGGCCACATCTGTTATATAATTTTGAGATTCAGCATCATAAAACCGGGCAACAAAGGCCTTCCATACGTAGTTGATGGCTTCTGTAGTTGGATGCACCCGATCGGAAGTGAAAAAGCGATAATCTCGCAAAACATCCGTAACTAATTCATAACTAGGAAAGTAATGAACATTTTGATGGGCATCAACCACTCGATGGCTTGCTTCAATCAGTCGAGCTTTTGAACGCGCATTTTGGATCAATCCATCTTTTATGTATCGAACTGGGCTAACGGTTAAAATTAAAGTTGCCTCTTTAGGCAGCGCTGTAACAATTCCTTTTAAATCCGATTCAATCTCGTCTATGGAAAGCGTTCTTTTCTCAAAATCACGTGCCGGAAGTTTGTGGCAATTGGCAACAACCTGGCCATGTCTGGTGTATACGTTTGAAGAACCAAGGGTGATGATAAAGATTGATTTCGGTTTGGATAAAGCACTGCGTCCTTCTTCAAACTCCGCATTCATGGCCCGGATTGCATCTTCCTGATTTATAGAAGAAAATCGTCCGTGGTGTTCGAAAGAAACGAAGAGTTCATTCTGTTGAAATAAATCAGATTCTACATAGACCTCATTGCGATGCATTCGGTGAACGGCATTCCAGATCGAACGTGAGTTGTATACAATTCCGTTTGGGTTAACAGTGGTTTGGATACCACTATAGCTCAGACGTTCTCCAATGTTCTGAGCAAAACAAGAACCCATGCACATTACCTCTTGTGTATATGATAAGCACCCAAGCGGTGTTTCATTGAGGGAAAGCATAAACTCATTTGCCATACTGCAAATAAACAAAAAGTCCCGCCAGAGGCAGGACTTTTACAAATGTTAATATTGTTACGGGTTAAACTAACAATTTCTTACTCACACGTGTAAGTAAAGTTGGTGGTAGTAGTTGACCCAGCAGCAGTCATTTTAGACTGAGAAGTATAACCGTCCGAATTCGTAGTATTAACACCACTTATTGGCAATGGAGTTCCGTCTATAGTAAGCGTACCAGAAGTTGGGTTGTTTTTGCTCAAGGCAACAACATCACCAAAATCAACTAAATAAATTGGCAAGCCGTAAGTTGGACTTGGGTTGTTGTCGAAAGCAGTTAAGTTAATTTCAATTACATAATCCTCATCTGGATCCAATTCTCCATTGTCGTCAAAATCATAGATATTAACAACTTTAGAAATGTTATCTCCTGACCACGAATACGTATATCTTTGGGTTAACATATCACCAACTCCATCGCTGTAGAAATAGTCTACCATAGCCAATTTGCCGTTTGCGTTATATGTAACGTTATAATATCCTTCTAAATCACCTTGGAACTTTTCATCAATGCGACTTACTTTCCCATTCGTATAAACCAATTGGTACGTATAGCTTCCTTGGTTAATTTGATCCAGTTTACCGGCTACATAAACGAAGTCGCTGGTTGAAGTGGTTCCATCTTCAGATTCAACAACTTTCACCAAGTTCGCTCCATCATAGGTAAAGTCATATCGAAGTCCATCGGAATCTAGGCTTGACGCAACTTTGCAGGTTTTGGTGGTTGTTTCGCCTGGTGTTGGACCTGGTGTTGGAGTGGTGTCGTCCTTACAAGCATTCAATGAAAACATGGCCGCTACTACTGCAAGGCCAAGAATTTTGTTTAGGTTTTTGTTCATACTACTAAATTTTTGTTTCTGTTACTACTTGATTTATAATCGGCGCAAAATTAGCTTTTTCAATGATTTAACAATCACAGAAATATCACATAACCGTTCAACATTTATATTTAACATTTCATAGAAATAAACGCATCTACTCTGCCACTTTGTCACACTCGTACTTTATCTTTGCCACCCATAAATTATGTCGAAAAACAAACAGCTCTTTATTGAAAGCTATGGTTGTGCCATGAACTTCTCCGACAGTGAGGTAGTTGCCACCATTATGGCCGAAAATGGATATGAATCAACAAGTTCTGAAAAAGACGCAGATCTTATCCTTATAAATACGTGTTCAATTCGCGACAATGCTGAACAAAAGATTCGGATACGTTTGCAACAGCTCAAGGGCACAAAAAGAAAAAACAAGAAACTCGTTATTGGAATATTGGGCTGCATGGCCGAACGTTTAAAGACGCAGCTGTTGGAAGAAGAAAAACTGGTCGACATCGTTGCGGGTCCAGATGCCTATCGCGACTTACCCAAGTTGGTGAGTGAGGTAGAATCTGGTCATAAAGGAATAAATGTAATCTTATCGTTGGAAGAAACGTACGCGGAAATTGTTCCAACTCGTTTACACAGCAATGGGGTTACTGCTTTTATATCGATTATGCGTGGCTGCGACAATATGTGCAGTTTTTGTGTGGTACCCTTTACGCGTGGAAGGGAGCGCAGCAGAGATCCGCACACTGTGGTTCGTGAAGCGAGTGAACTCTTTGCTGAAGGATTTAAGGAAGTTACCTTGCTTGGACAAAACGTAGACAGCTATTTGTGGTTTGGCGGTGGTCCTAAAAAAGAATTTCAGAAAATAACCGAAGAAGAGCAAGAAAGCGCCATCGACTTTGCCAAATTGTTGGCCATGGTAGCCGAGATTGATCCTTCTCTACGGGTGCGTTTTTCAACTTCACATCCCAAAGATATTGTTGATGATGTGCTGCATACTATGGCCGCCTATCCAAACATTTGCAACTACATCCACCTTCCTGCTCAATCAGGAAATTCGAGAATATTAAAAAAAATGAATCGTGGTTACGACTGCGCTTGGTATATGAACAAGGTAGAGCGCATACGCGAAATCATTCCTACTTGTTCCATTTCCTGCGACATTATTTCCGGATTTTGTACGGAATCGGAGGAAGAACATCAAGATACGCTTAGCTTAATGGATTGGGCCAACTTTGATTTCTCGTACATGTACTTTTATTCAGAGCGACCTGGAACTTTAGCCGCTCGAAAATTTGCAGATGATGTGCCCGAAGAAACTAAAAAGCGAAGGCTAACCGAAATTATTGAGGTACAGCACCGGATGTCGCGTGACAAAAACAGGGCACGAGAGGGGAGTATTGTGACCGTTTTAGTGGAAGCCAATTCAAAGCGTTCGGATCAAGATTGGATGGGAAGATGCGAAGAGCATATCATAACAATTTTCCCTAAGGAGCATTATAAAAAAGGGGATTATGTGGATGTGCAAATTGAAAGATCAACTACTACCACATTGATTGGCAAGGCCGTTGGATACAATGCCATCCTACAAAAACAAAATAGTATAGGTGTAAGTTTAGTAGAAAACTAGAAAACAAAGGATGAACTTACAACAGATTAAACAGCGTTTTGGCATTATTGGAAATTCACCAAGACTTAATTATGCACTCGAAACTGCGGTAAAAGTTGCTCCGACCGATATTACGGTGTACATTCAGGGAGAAAGTGGAGTAGGAAAGGAATCGTTTTCAAAAATCATTCATCAGCTCAGCAACCGTAAGCACGGCCCCTTCATTGCCATTAATTGCGGAGCCATTCCGGAAGGCACAATAAATTCGGAGCTTTTCGGACACGAAAAAGGCGCTTTTACGGGGGCCATTGATAACCGAAAGGGCTATTTCGAAACGGTAAACGGTGGAACCATTTTTTTAGATGAAATTGGCGAACTGCCTTTAGAAACACAATCGAGATTGCTCCGACTACTGGAAAATGGTGAGTTTATTCGAGTTGGATCCTCAAAGATTTCCAAAACGGATGTTCGAATCGTAACAGCTACAAATAAAGACCTGTTTGCCGAAACTCAGAACGGAAAGTTCCGAGAAGATCTTTTTTATCGATTATCTACGCTGCCTATTAAGGTGCCGTCTCTGCGAGAACGACCTCAGGATGCGCTTCTCTTATTTAAGAAATTTGCGGCAGATCTTTCCGACAAATACCATTCGCCAGAAATTGAATTGGAAGAAGATGCCATTCGTTTGTTGATGAATTATTCTTGGCCAGGCAATATTCGTCAGCTCAAAAATCTAACGGAACAGCTCGCTGTTCTTGAACCAGCTGGAGTTTTAAGTGCAGAAATCTTAAAAAAGTATCTCCCCGAGCAACAAAGCAGGCTTCCAGCCTTGGTAAATAAAAACTCAAATTCAGATTTTTCGGAACGCGACATCTTTTACAAAGTGTTGTTTGATATGAAAAACGATGTTACAGATTTAAAAAAGATCGTTTTAGAGTTGCTAAAAAAGAGCAGTTCAAAAGATGAAATTTTAGAAGGCAATGAAGCCGTAATGCGTAGGGTCTTAGCCAATCATTCGGATGAAGACGATGACACAGCTGCCGAAGTTGTTATTCGCCGAAATGAAGTTAGTGGCAGAAATTTAGAGGATTTGATGAACCAAGATTCCGACGACCATCATTACACCATTGAGCCAGACGAGAGCGTTGGATTGGAAGAAAATTTATCGATCGAACACAAGGAAGAAGAGCTCATCAAAAAGGCTCTGTTGAAAAACAATGGCAAAAGAAAACGGGCAGCGCAAGATCTTGGCATTTCAGAGCGTACCTTATACCGAAAAATAAAGCAATATGAATTGGAATAAGCGATTTACATTTTGCGCTATCTTATTGATATTAAGCCTTTGGGGATGCAAATATCGTTTGGATGGAATTACCATTCCACCCACAATAAAAACGGTTAGCATTGCCTACATAAACAATGTTGCACCCATCGTTGCCCCAGATTTAAGTCCGATGGTAACCGATAAGCTACGGAATAAGTTTTTAACTCAAACCAATTTGCAACTCATCGAACGCGGAGGAGATTTTGATATAACTGGCGCCATCGTAAATTACGCCGTTGCACCAGTTGGCGCGGCTAATAATTCCACAGCATCGGTAAATCGGCTAACCATTACAATGTCGATTACTATGGCAAGTGAAGTTGAGCCCACCTTGGCTTTTGAAAAAAGCTATACTCAATTTGAAGATTTTGATGCTTCCAAGAACCTATCGGAGGTTGAATCAACCTTAATAGAATCCATTTCCGACAAACTGGTGCAAGAAGTGTTTAATCAGATCACACTGAATTGGTAAAAGATTGAATAGAACCGAATTCATATCGCATGTAGTTAATTATCAGTCAATTGACAACGATGCCTTCGTTTCACTAAGTGAGTGGTCTGAGAAATACCCGTGGTTTTCGAGTGCACACATTTTGCGTGCAAAATGTCTTTCCAATCAAAACAAGTTTGGCTTAAAACAGGTACTCAAGAAAGCTGCGCTGTATGCTTCCGACCGTACGGTTTTGTATGATGTAATCCACAATAAGATTGTGTTTAATACAGACCAGAATCTGGTTGCCAGTTCAACCGTTGATGAAAATACAATAGAACTTCCACCCAAAAAGGAGGAACGTATTGATGCGATTGAAGAAAAAGAACCGATGGTTGCCTTCACTGTTGAGAATAACGAGGCGAAAGCAATCATTGAAGAGGTTGAAAGCCTTCCTCTTGAAACAATTGAAACAGCAGAGGATACTTCAATTGAATCCACTGTAGAAACGGAACAAGACGTTCTGGCTTCGGAAGAGGAAGAAGAACACATCCAAACTCCAAGATATCCGGTTTACGATGCCGAAAGAGAACTGTATAAATTAGAAGCCGAACGGAAGAAGCGAGAGGAAGAAGATGCGCAGAAATTAATTAAAGAACAGCAATTAGAATCTAAACCCGAAAAGTTGGATTATTTGACATGGTTAAGTCAAGTAAGCAAAGAAGAAGAGCATAAATCGAAGGCCCCAAAACTGAGAATGAGTAGAGAGGCGGCAAGCATGCTTGAAAATTTTGTTAAGAATCGGCCAAAAAACAAAAAGATTCGATTACACAATCCAAGCCTAGAACCCCTGGTAGAGAGGAGCGCAAGAGATGAAAGCATGATTGTTAGTGAAACACTTGCTCAATTATATATCAAGCAAGAAAATCCACAAAAGGCAATCGAAGTTTACGAAAAATTGGGCTTGCAAAATCCACAAAAGATAGCGTATTTTGCAGCCCTTATAAAAGAAGTGGAAACAAATTTCAAGAATTCATAAATGACTTTAATTTTAATCATCACCGTTATCGTTTGCATCTTACTCATTCTAATTGTATTGATTCAGAATCCAAAAGGTGGCGGAATAGCATCAAATTTCTCTGCGGGCAACCAAATTATGGGTGTTAAAAAGACCAACGATTTTGTTGAGAAAGCCACATGGTCTTTGGCAATTGGATTAATTGTAATAGCCATGATCGCTGGTTTAGTAGGTGGAGGATCCACTGCAGGCGACGGTTCTGAACGAAGCTTAATTCAAGATCAAATCTTAAATGGTGACTTCACCAACCAAGTTGTAAAGCCAAATGAAGGTCTTCCTCCAGCTGCACAAGCAACCGACGAAAACAAAAGTACCATCGCTCCAGGTGAGACTAAAAAAGAAGAGGAAAGCAAATAAATTTGCTTTCATTTTATTTCCATCGTTCTAGTTCCAGAACTTCGTGCAAGTCAAAAGCAATGAATTTGCCTTTTTTAGGGTGAACAAGCTTCACTAAATGAAGTGCAATCTCAAGTTGGAAATTTGAGAATAAACTCATTCGTAAACGTGATGGACGCCATAGCTTAAACGTGCGTCAGAAACCTTCCATTTTTTCTGCCAAAATGACCTATCTCCGTACTTGGCACACAATATGATGTTTCATCAAAAACAAATCAATTACAAGAATCGATATGAAAATTAAACCTTTAGCAGACCGAGTTCTGGTTGAACCGGCTCAAGCAGAAGAGAAAACTGCGGGTGGAATTTATATTCCAGACACCGCAAAGGAAAAACCTCAAAAGGGCACTGTAGTTGCCGTTGGACCAGGCAAAGTTGACGAACCCACTACTGTAAAGAACGGCGACGTTGTTTTGTATGGAAAGTACTCAGGCACTGAAATCCAAGTAGAAGGTATTGATTACCTTATGATGCGAGAATCTGACATTCTTGCCATCATTTAATTTTCATTTAAACACAATTAAGAGAAAAGAAAAATGGCAAAACAAATTCATTTTAACGTTGATGCCCGAGATGGCTTGCGACGTGGTGTAGATTCTTTAGCTAATGCGGTTAAGGTAACCTTAGGACCAAAAGGAAGAAATGTAGTTATTGATAAAAAGTTTGGATCACCAACTGTTACTAAAGATGGTGTAACGGTGGCCAAAGAAATCGAGCTTAAAAACCCCATCGAAAACATGGGTGCTCAAATGGTTAAAGAAGTGGCCAGCAAAACTGCCGATTTAGCAGGAGATGGTACTACAACCGCAACTGTTTTAGCACAAGCTATTGTAAACGCCGGATTAAAAAATGTTGCAGCGGGAGCAAATCCGATGGATTTGAAACGAGGAATCGACAAGGCCGTGGGCGTTGTTGTTGAGAGCTTAAAAGCGCAATCGCAAAACGTAGGTGATGATTTTAAGAAAATTCAACAAGTAGCGTCTATTTCGGCTAATAACGATGAAGTTATTGGTTCGTTAATAGCCAATGCAATGGAGAAGGTTGGACGCGATGGTGTAATTACTGTTGAAGAAGCAAAAGGAACTGAAACCGAAGTTAAGACCGTGGAAGGGATGCAGTTTGATCGTGGGTACTTAAGTGCTTATTTCGTAACCAATACGGAAAAAATGGAAGCAGAACTTGAGTCACCGTATATTCTTATTTGCGACAAGAAAATTAGCAACATGAAAGAGTTGTTACCGGTATTGGAGCAAACAGCTCAAACAGGTAAGCCTTTGTTAATCATTGCAGAAGACGTAGAAGGCGAAGCCTTGGCAACCTTAGTGGTTAACAAGATTCGTGGTTCGTTGAAAGTAGCTGCTGTTAAGGCTCCAGGCTTTGGTGATCGAAGAAAGGCAATGCTGGAAGACATCGCCGTTTTAACCGGAGGAATGGTTGTTTCTGAAGAACAAGGTAGAAAGTTAGAAGACACTACGTTGGAAATGTTGGGAACTGCAGAAAAAGTAACCATCGATAAAGAACATACCGTTTTGGTGGGTGGAGCTGGTGCAAGTGCCGACATTAAAGGCCGAATTAATCAAATTAAAGCAGAAATCGATAATTCAACATCCGATTACGACAAAGAAAAACTTCAAGAACGCTTAGCTAAGTTGAGCGGTGGAGTTGCAGTACTTTATATAGGTGCGGCGTCAGAAATTGAGATGAAAGAGAAAAAAGATCGCGTGGATGATGCCTTACACGCAACTCGTGCTGCTGTTGAAGAAGGAATCGTAGCCGGTGGTGGTGTTGCTTACGTTCGAGCGATCGAAGCGTTGACTGACCTAGTTGGTGAAAACGATGATCAAAATACGGGAATTCAAATCATTCGCAGAGCAATCGAAGAGCCTTTACGTCAAATCATTCACAACGCAGGTGGTGAAGGATCTGTGGTAATTCAAAAGGTAAAAGAAGGCAAAGGCGATTTTGGATACAACGCACGAACTGAAAAGTATGAGAACTTGATAGCTGCAGGTGTTATTGACCCAACAAAGGTGGGTAGAATTGCCTTAGAGAATGCGGCTTCAGTTGCTTCGATGTTGTTAACCACAGAATGTTTAATCGCAGACGAGCCAGAAGACGATAAGGCTGGAGGAATGCCCGACATGGGCGGAATGGGTGGCATGGGCGGCATGATGTAGTCCAGCCCTCTTATAGAACCTGTATTCAATCATTTTTCAGATTCAGGTTTATAAAAAACCTGAGTTCGATTAATCTTTTCAAATTCAGATTTGTATAGAACCCAAGTAGTAAGGCGAAAACAGGAAGGTTTATGTTTATAAACCGACTGCTTTCAACGAAGCTAATTGGGTTTTTAATATAAAAGTTCGCATTTCACTTGTGAAAAGCGATTTTCATCGTAAAAATTACTCGAAAGGGCCCGCCCTGTCTTCGCAATTTTTACTCGAAACTCACTGTTCACAAGCGTTCTGAA
>JBLHHI010000093.1:0-13637 GCA_047614125.1 Bacteroidia bacterium
CTCAGAACACTTAGAAGCCATGTGTAAGGTTATTCTGTTAACTGGCTCGCTGGTTGGATTGGCCTATATGACGGAATTTTTCATTGCAGCGTATTCGGGTGTTGAATACGAACAATACGCCTTTATAAATCGGGCCTTCGGACCCTATTATTGGGCCTATTGGATTATGTTTAGCTGTAATATGCTGGCACCGCAAGTATTCTGGTTTAAGTGGTGTAGAACCACACCTTGGTTCATCTTTATGATGTCAATCATTGTAAACATCGGTATGTGGTTTGAGCGTTTTGTAATTATTGTAACCTCACTTCACCGCGATTACCTTACCTCTTCTTGGGTAATGTACAGCGCAACCATTGTTGAGGTTGGAATTTTCATTGGAACCCTGGGCTTATTTTTTACCTGCTTCTTCTTGTTCGCCAAGTTCTTGCCGGTAATCAACATGTCGGAGGTTAAGAGTATAATTAAAAGTAGAGAGTAAGAATTTTAACGTTGGTATTTTAACACCAAATTATGTTAGATAAACAATTAATATTAGGAGTTTACGACGACGGAGACAAACTGCTTTCGGCAGTAGGTAAGTTGCGTAAAAAAGGTGTGGAAATTTTTGATTGCTACACACCATATCCAGTGCACAACCTCGATGTTGAGATGGGCATTAAGCGATCAAATCTTACCGTGGGCGCGTTTTTGTGCGGACTAACCGGATTTTTAAGTGGCTTGTTGCTTCAGTTTTACATGATGACGAATCACTTGCATTCGTTTAAGAGTTGGCCAATGATTATTGGTGGAAAGCCGCAAGATTATTTGATGATGCCAAGTATGGTTCCCGTAACCTTCGAGGCTACCATCTTATTTACCGCTTTTGGCATAGGCATCTTATTCTTTGCACGAAGCAAGATGATACACGGCAAGATTGCCGATGTATTTGATCCTCGTCAAACCGATGATCGTTTGTTCATTGCTGTTGAGCCATCTACCTTAAGTTCTGTTTCTAGAACCGAGTTGGATTCGATGTTGAACGAAAGTGGTGCCATCGAAATACGCGAGCGAAACATGGAAGGTGGAGCAAAGGTTCAGCCGGTAAAAAAGGCAGCGCCTAAATCGAAAGAAACTGTAGCTCCGGCTGTCGAAATGAGTTCGGAAGAGCGCAGCTCGCGAATGTCTTCGCTGTTGTCTGTCGTTGGTACGGCAAGTGCCGATCAAAAAAACGATTTAAAAAAGATCAATGGCGTTGGCCCCGTATACGAAGGCAAGTTGAACGAATTAGGCATCTATACCTTCGAGCAAGTTTCGAAGCTTACTCCAGCGGCCATTTTAGCCATTGAAGAATTAACAAAGTACTTCCCAGGTAAGATCGATCGAGAAGATTGGATGGGACAGGCACAAAAATTAATGAAGGATTAACTTTTCACTTAATAGTTTACCTATTTACGGAATGATACTTAAACAAATGAAAAGACAACGAAATATAACCGCAGTATTCGCCATACTTGGAGTAAGTGTGCTCTTTGGTGGTTGTTACAGCAGCGGAAATGATCCGGGAATCGAATACGCCCCAAACATGTACGTTTCTGAAGCATACGAAGCCTATTCGCAAACCCAGGAGATGGAGTACAATCCGTATGGCATGACCATGCGTATGCCCGTAAAAGGAACCATTGCTCGCGGCCAGATGAATTACTTAGGATATCCAGAAGGGTATGAAGCGTCAGCATCATGGACCAGCAAGATTGCTTCCACAGAAAAAAATGTTACTGAGGGTCAGCGTTTGTATAATATTTACTGCCAACACTGCCATGGTAAAACGGGTAAGAACGACGGCGGGGTTATTAAAAGCGGGCAATATCCACCACCACCATGGGCGGGGTATTCGGATGATATCATTAAAAATCTTTCGGATGGACAAATGTTTCATACCATAACCTTTGGTAAAGGAAACATGGGTTCGCATGCTTCTGTATTAACTCCAGAGCAGCGGTGGCAAGTTATTGGTTACGTTCGAAAGTTGAGCTTAGGCGATGATTTTGTGTATGCCAACGAAGCAATACAAGCGCTTGTGGTATCTCAGGATACAACAAGTTTAGCGGTGCCTGCCGAAATGATGAATGATCATGGTCATGACCACGATCATGCAGGAACGCACAATATGCATAAATAATTAGAGAAACGACAACAATGGGACATCATCATATATCCGAGGTAAAGAACGAAAAGTTTGAATTTACCACACGATCCAAAACGGTTGTAGGCGGAGTATTTATACTTGGTTTGGTATTAACCTTTTTGGGCATTTTTCAATTAAATGGAACTGCAGAAGACGATAAGCACGAAGCTTCAATGATCGAAAACGTAGAACATCCAACAACCGATGCTGTAGCAGACCACGGTCATGATGTTGCCGCAGATGCTGATCAAGCCGGAGAACACAGCATTGCATCCAAACGTATTTGGGCCAATTTCTTACTGAATGCCTACTATTTCATGTTATTTGCTATTGGAGCGCTCTTCTTTTTGGCAGTGAACTACGTAGCAAATGCAGGATGGGCAACGCTTTTAAAACGAGTTATGGAGGCAATGTCTTCCTATCTGTGGGTTGCATTAGTCACCTTGTTGATCGTAGTTTATGTGGGTAGTGGTCATTTATACGATTGGCTGGATGTAACTGGCCTTGTAGATATGGACCCGCATTCTAAGGCCATTTTAGAAGGAAAGTCGTGGTTTTTAAACTCCGGCTGGTTTAAGTATGGCGTGCCAATAATTTTGGTTATTTGGATTATAATTAGAACTGCGTTACGCAGATATTCGATTAAGGAAGATCAAGAAGGTGGTTTAAAATATCACCGTAAAAGCCTTCGTTTATCGGCAGCCTTCATCTTCATTTTTGCTTTTAGCTTCTCCATCCTAACCTGGTTGGTTTTAATGAGCTTAGATCCGCTCTGGTATTCTACCATTTACTCGGTATACAATTTTGCCGTAGCCTTTGTAACGGGCTTAACCGTAATGTGTTTCTTTACCCTATATCTTAAATCGAAAGGATATATGGAAGCCGTATCGGACGAGGTTGTGCACGATAACGGTAAGTTTATGTTTGCTTTTAGCATTTTCTGGGGATACATTTTTGTGTCGCAGTTCTTGCTCATTTGGTACGCAAACATTCCAGAAGAGGTTGTTTACTTCGACGTTCGCTTAACTCCACATTTCAAACCATTATGGATTTTAAACATCTTTATGTGTTTTGTGTTTCCATTCTTAATATTGATGATGCGAAATGCCAAGCGTAATCCAAAGGTATTACTCATTGCCGGTTTAATTATTTTGGCTGGCCACTGGTTGGATTTGTATTTGATGATTATGCCTTCTGTTCTTGGCGACGCTGCCCACATCGGTATGCTTGAAATTGGTATGACAGTTGCTTTTGCTGGATTCTTCATCTATTGGGTATTGAACAATCTGTCGAAACAAAACTTGTATCCAATCAATCACCCATATTTGTTAGAATCTGTCAACCACGATGTTGGGGTTTAAGAATTCTACAGAACGATAAAACATTTGAAAGGGCTTCGATATTTCGAGGCCCTTTTTGCTTTCGCTTTTGTCAGAAAAGGATTTTTAAGATGTTAGGATAAATAGGGTAGAAGCATAATTAAACGTGCTCATTTAACCACGCCTTGGTTGGTGTTATCACCAACCAAACCAGTATAAACAGCCTTTGTCTCCGGATAAACAAGATTCTGAAATGAATTCAGAATGACATGTTCGGTTGATGGACAATTTGTGGCTGTGGCTTCACGATATTAAGTTTCATCCCCTTGAAAGTCAGTTACTAGTGTTAAGCTATGAATAGGAATGTGGCTTCAGCCCATTCCAAAGCATGCCCTTTTCGAAAAATCACAACGTGCAAGCCACATGCCTCACCATTTAACCACAATGATTCTCTAGATATAGCATGAATTACCAAAGAAAACTATCTTTGCACCCATTTTAAAAAACTCATTATGCTTTCTGTTTCAAATGTATCCCTTCGTTTTGGTAAACGCGTCTTATTCGACGAGGTAAACGTCAAGTTTACAGAAGGGAATTGCTATGGTATTATTGGTGCCAATGGGGCAGGTAAGTCAACTTTTCTGAAGATCTTATCGGGAGAAATAGAACCCACAACCGGCGATGTAAGCATTACCAACGGAATGAGAATGGCGGTCTTGAAACAAGATCACTTCGAGTTCGATGAATTTAATGTGCTGGAAACGGTAATCATGGGTCACAAAACCATGTACGCCATCATGAAGGAAAAGGATGAGGTCTATGCCAAACCGGATTTTTCGGATGCAGATGGCATTCGTGCTTCAGAGCTTGAAGAGAAGTTTGGTGAGATGGGTGGATATACGGCAGATTCGGAAGCGGGAGAATTGCTCAACGCCTTGGGTGTTCCTGAAGATCACCATTTTATGTTGATGAAAGATGTGCCGAACAACCTCAAGGTGCGAATCTTATTGGCGCAAGCACTTTTCGGAAGTCCAGGTATTCTTTTACTGGATGAGCCTACGAACGATTTGGACGTAGAGACCATCACTTGGTTGGAAAACTTCTTAGCAGAATCCAAAAACATCGTAATTGTTGTTTCGCATGATCGACACTTTTTAGATTCGGTTTGTACGCATATAACCGACATCGACTTTAAAAAGATAAGAACCTACGGCGGATCCTATACGTTCTGGTACGAATCGAGCCAATTGGCACTTCGTCAGCAGCAACAAGCAAATAAAAAAGCAGAAGATCGAAAGAAAGAACTTCAAGCCTTCATCGAACGATTTAGTGCCAACGTTAAAAAATCAAAACAAGCTACCTCTCGTAAAAAGATGTTGGAGAAGCTTAACATAGACGACATCCAACCGAGCAGTCGGCGGTACCCAGGCATCATACTCGATCAAGAACGCGATGCTGGAGATCAAATACTAAATGTAAGCGGTTTGAGCTTAGAAGGACATTTTAGCAATGTTTCATTCAGCCTATATCGTGGAGAAAAGATTGCCATCATCTCTAAAAGCAGTTTGGCAGTTACGAATTTTTATAAGGTTCTAAATGAAGAATTAAAGGCCGATAAAGGAAACATTGAATGGGGAATTACCATTCAAAAAGGGTATTTGCCCAACGAGAACGAGCACTACTTTACGGGGAAATACAATTTGGTAGATTGGCTCCGACAATATTCTGCAGAAAAGGATGAAACCTACATTCGAGGATTTTTGGGTAAGATGCTTTTTAGCGGAGAAGAGGTTTTTAAGAAAAGTGATGTTTTAAGTGGTGGAGAAAAAGTGCGTTGCATGATTTCCAAACTCATGTTGGCTCAGCCAAATTTTATTATGTTGGATGAACCTACCAATCACCTTGATCTAGAATCGATTACCGCCTTTAATGAGGGCTTACAAACCTACAAGGGAACGGTAATGTTTACCTCGCACGATCATACCTTTATGCAATCCATTGCCAATCGAGTAATTGAAATTACGCCCAATGGTATGATTGATAAAAAGACTGACTTCGACACCTATTTAGATGATCCAGAAGTTAAAGAGCGCAGATTGAAGCTCTATACGCCCAGTTTAGTAACTCACTAGTAATTATATAGAAGAACACGATTATTATCATTTTATGAAAAACACACTCTTATATTTATGCACAGCATTGGTTATGTTAGGTGCATGCAAATCCGACTCCAATTCAGCTTCTAACGCAGAATTAAAAACAAACGTAGATTCATTATCGTACGCCTTAGGGTATTACCTCGTTACTCAAAATACAGAGCGCGGATGGGATACCTTGAACGGGGCTGTAATCCAACGCGCATTCACTGATTTTTATACAAAGGGAGACAGTGCAATGTTGTTTACCATTGAAGAGGCGAGCACCATTCTTCAATCGTATTCTGCCGACATTCAGCAAGTTGAAATGACGAAGATGTACGAAGAAGGAGTGAAGTACTTGGAGCAAAACCAAACCAAAGAAGGCGTGGTTACCTTGCCAAGCGGTTTGCAATATCGAATCATTCAAGAAGGTACCGGAGCAACTCCGTTTGCTACCAGCGAAGTAATATGTCATTACACTGGCCGATTCATTGATGGCAAGATTTTTGATTCATCCGTTGGAGGAGAGCCAATCACGTTTAAGGTGGGTGGTGTAATTCCGGGATGGACCGAAGCCTTGCAATTGATGAAGGAAGGCGGAAAATATGAACTGTTCATTCCATCCAACTTGGCATACGGCCCAAGAGGACGCGAAGGAATTCCACCAAACTCGGCCTTGACCTTTGAAATTGAGCTGATAAAAGTTAAATAATTTAGACACAAATGAAGATTTTTAGAACAAGTCTAGTCGCATTTTTAATTCTGGCCACCTTTGTAGGTGCTGGAACGATTGGGCAAACAGAACGTACAAAACACACCATGCAAACTCAAAGTGAATTAGACGCGCTATCGCGTTCATTGGGCATTAACATTGGCCAAAGTTTAAAGACTTCGGGAATTGAACAGTTGAACATTGATCAATTTGCAGAGGGCTTAAAACATTCGATGAACGGAAATCCAACCGAAGAAGAATTGCAAATGGCACAGGCCAACATCAATTCATATCTACAAACTCAAGCAGAGCTTAAGGCCGCTGCCGATGCATTAGAGGCCAAGAAAATTGGCGAGGCCTTTTTAGCTGAAAATGCGAAAAAGGAGGGTGTTGTTACTTTGCCCAGTGGCTTGCAATATAAGATTATTAAAGCAGGAGCGGGTCCAAAGGCAATTGATGGAGATCAGGTTACTACCCACTACACCGGTAAGTTTATTGATGGCAAGGTGTTCGACAGCTCGGTTGAGCGAGGAACCCCAGCTACCTTTGGCGTTAACCAAGTTATTAAGGGCTGGACGGAAGCGTTAAAACTCATGCCGGAAGGCTCGAAGTGGGAATTGTATATACCCTACAACTTAGCCTACGGCGAAAGCGGACGACCACCGCAAATACCAGCATACTCGGTTCTGGTTTTCGAATTGGATCTGATTGATGTGGTTGGTAAATAACCCACGACATGAGCCCACGACTTAAGTCGTGGGCTATGAAAAAAAACCATGCATAACATGCATGGTTTTTTTTGTTTAATAAATCCATTCGTGGGTTATTTCCCCCTACCCTGAAACACGATCAATACCGTGTAAATCAAGATTTTAAAATCTAAGGCCAGCGACATGTTTTCTACGTATAGGATGTCGTATTTGAGGCGTTGGATCATTTCATCCACGTTTTCGGCGTATCCAAACTTAACTTGACCCCAGCTTGTAATGCCGGGTTTAATGCGGTGTAAGCGCCGAACATAAGGTGCTCGAATTACCAGTTGATCTATGAAGAATTGTCGCTCAGGTCGAGGACCAACCAGCGTCATATCGTTTAGCAATACGTTTACAAACTGCGGCAGTTCATCCAATCTAGTTTTACGCAAGAACTTGCCAACGCGCGTTATTCGTGGATCGTCTTCCGACGAGAGCTTGGGACCTTGCTTTTCCGCATCGGGGTACATGGTTCGAAACTTAATGATCATAAAGGGCTTTCCAACCAAGCCAATGCGTTCTTGTCGGTAAAAGATGGGGCCCTTACTTCCAAACTTTATGGCAATGCCAATGAGTAAGTACAACGGCATTCCTACAATAATTGCAATGGTCGAAACCGATATATCAATGAGTCGCTTAATACTCTTTTGCCAATCGGGCATGGCCGACGGACTGATTTGAATGAGCAAGGCGCCTAAGATGTTGTTGATGCGCACGCTACCGGAGAGGATGTCGTACATATCCGGAATGATCTTAATGGTAACACCCGTACCCGCAAGCTTGTCCATAATGCGCGAAATCTTGGCGTGATCGCTTGTTTCAACGGCAAGCAGTGTTTCTTCAATGTTGTGGTTTTCAATTACGTCCGTAAGATTTTCGTAGGTTCCCAACTTGGGCAACTTTCCTTTTAGCAAACCGCTGTCTTCGCCGTTCACCGAAACGTATCCAACGAATAAATATCCTTCGCTTTTCTTAGCACCTTGCAACTCGTTAAAGAGCTCCAAGGCCTTTTCATCCGATCCGATGAGCACCGTATTAAATCCCAGCTCGCGCAACTTAATCTTTCGCCCAATTCGTGTGGTCAGTATAAATCGCGTCGATTCTGTTAATATAAAATGTGTGAGAAAGAGAAATAGGAAGGACCGATAATAGGTTAAGTAATCACCAACGGCATCATCCAACAATACCCCAAAAAACAAAACAATGGCACCAACAAACGAAATGAATAAGATCTGGCTGAGTTCTTTTAACCGCGACTTGCGCAATACATCAGTGTATAAACCGTACGAATAATATGCCAGCAACCAAATGGGCGGAATGATTAAGAGTCCTTTCCATAGATTTGAATCTTCAAAGGCTAATTGCAACTCCTTGTTTTCCATGTAGGTACGGAACAAGAAAAAGATGAGCCAGGCTACAAGGGCTGTTATGTAGTCGGAAATTAGGTAAGCAATGGTGTAAGCCTTCCTCGTCAAAAGTGAACCAACTTTAGGTTATCGATGTAAATGCGGGTTGCAGTATCAGAGCTTCTAGTGGATTCAAAGAAAATAGAAAACGTTCCGTTTGCATACTTTGCATCGTTGATGTCTTCTGCCAAACTAATGTAGCTCTTTTTCCATTCTCCGTTGGTTGGAAAGAGGTATAACACCGGAATTTGCCCGATGATATCTCCAGCCGCATTAAAGGCATACATCCCAACTTGAGTTCCGGATTCGATGTTGTAATTCATTTCCAAGAAAATGGCCACGTCTCGATTTAATTCGAAATCCTGAATGGTGGAGTTCTCAAATTTTTGATAGCCCGAATCCAAAATGGCATATGCAGAAATCTTATTAAGCGGATTGTAATTGTAAACAAGAGCAGGGTCTTCCGTTAATAAAATAGAATCTTCAGTGGTGTTGGTTCCGCTTTTTATCAAACTAATTGATCGGTCTTCAAAGTCTTCAATCCACGCAAATTGAGCCGCATCGACATATTGAACTTTGGGGGCAACTTCAATCGTCGATCCAGGTTCAAATTGCAAAGTATCAATGTAGCTGGTATAAAACGGATACACGATGCGGCTGTTGGCCGCTCCATTTTGTTTTACACCGGCAAAGATGGTAATTACTTTTTCGCCCGAAGCATGAACGGGTACAAGGGCAGGAAGTTCAAAAACGCCAATTAAATCGCCCGCAACATAAACCCATGCATCAACAATGTCGTGGGCGTTGCTTCCTTCGCTGTTGTTGGATGGCGTTGTGAGTTCAAAGGAGTTGATGCGAAGGTAGGTTGGATTTGTTTCGTCTTTGTCGAAAGCGCCGCAACCCGCCAACATTCCCAATACCATTATGGTTAAAACCGCCTTGATGTAGGAGGTTGCTTCCAGCTTTTTATTCATTACTTACGTCTAAAGTTTCTTTCCAGTTGGTCTAAAACTCGATCTGCCACCGAGCGCGCTTCAATGAAGTCGTCGATGGGGCAAATGGGCTCCGTTCCTAACACTATGCAATAGTAGAAAGATTCTATCTCTTTATCCAGAATTTCCTGCTGATTTACCATTTCGTGATACATGGTCTCATCTTCAATTTGATCGGTTTTGTGTTCTCCGGAAATTTCTGTGCTGCCGTCGTTGTTTTTTACAACCCGCAAGCTGTGATCTTGATAGTTTATTGTGTAGTAATGGTTGTTCTGAAAGAATCGGATTTTATGAACTTGTTTATCCGCAATCTTGCTGGCAGAAATCGTAGCCACGCACCCGTTGTAAAACTCGATTCGAGCATTTACCACATCTGGGTCGTCACAAATAACTCCAACTCCGGTTGCAGAAACTCCGCGCACTCTCGATTTAGCTAACGAAAGCACTACGTCGATGTCGGGCAATAAAGCGTGTTCAATAATCGAAAAGGCTTCATCGTCGCCTGCGCGTTTCCGATAATGACTGCATTCTATAATGTGTGGTTCAACCGCCTTTTCTTTGATATCGTCGTGAACCTTGGTGAACTTTTGTCCGTTCGAGATGTGCACTTTAACACCGGCTTCGCATGCAAGGTTGGCCAATTTCTTTAATTGGTGTTTCGAAAGGTGATGTGCGTGACGAATGAAGAGATGCTTGCAGCTCTTTATAATTTCCACCAAGTTTTCGTACAGGCAATAATCTTCTCCCATTACCAATACGGCATCAACGGCTTTGTCGAGTTCGTCAAAGCTTCGAAGTTTGATTAACTCATCGTACGGATTGCTGTGTAAACCACAACAAAGTCCAAACATCTTTCGATCGATGAAGTTTCGAATGGAAGATTCTGAGAATTCTCCAACTCCGAGTATGCCTATGTTGAGTGTTTTTAAGTCTGCTTGCATCTTAAAATTCACTCACGAAATAAACCCTTATGTTGTGGTGAGGGAAATAATGTTTTCTTTTGTTGTCAATTAAAAAATACACATTGACCGATTCGTACAAATATGTAGGACGCCGAAAAAGATTGGCGCAAGAGCTTGAAGTTAAGGGAATAAGCGATAAAAACGTGTTGGAAGCCATTCGAAATGTTCCGCGACATTTCTTCTTTGATTCAGACTTTATTGATCAATCGTACGAAGACAAAGCCTTTCCAATCGGTCATGAGCAAACGATATCACAACCTTTTACTGTAGCTTTTCAAACGCAGCTGTTGGCTTTGCAGCCCGGCATGAAGGTGTTGGAGATTGGCACTGGTTCTGGATATCAGTCGGCGATCTTGGCAGAAATGGGCGTGGAAGTATTTTCTATAGAACGGGTTCGGGGCTTATACGAAGCGGCCTCCCAAATATTGGGAAAGATGAAGTATCGAGTGCATTGTTTTTTAGGAGACGGCAGTTTGGGTTTGTCTAAAAAAGGCCCTTTCGATGGAATCATTGTAACTGCAGCGTCGCATTCTTTGGCAGAGAATTTGAAAGAACAACTGAAACCGGGTGGAAGGTTGGTGATTCCAGTTGGAGATCAGTCCATCCAAAAAATGGTACTCATTGAAAAATCTGTTGAAAACATCTACACCCGAACCGAGCACGGTGAATTTAAATTTGTTCCCTTACTTGGGAAACATGGTTGGTAAATATAGCGCATCATTTTTATTGGCAATTCTGTTGTTCACGGCAGTGTATACCTCAGCTCAAACAAAGATATCAGAAGTTGAAAACTTAGTTGTTAAAGCAGAAGCCGGTGATGGTATTTTTAAGATCCTTCGCCGATATGAGTTGCACCAAAACGCATCCAACCTCGATACCTTTCTTTCAATGAATAAGCTATCGCCAACGGATTTCTTATCGTTGGGAAAGAAATACACCTTACCCATTCGGATTTACGACTTCGACGGAAAAACCATACGTTCCACGCTCAACATCGACGATTACGAACAAGCCCTCCGAATTCAGAAATACAACGAGACACTAGTAAAATCAGGTGCCAAACCGATAAGCTTTCGAGAAGATGAAAAATTGTGGGTACCGTATCACGAATTTTTTGGCGTTGTTCCCACCTCGGGCTTTAAGTCGTATACCATGAAATCGCCCATAATGGGAGCCGATTACGAGGAGATTACCGTTGTTGATGAAACGCTGAAAGGATGTGTGTATTATTTAGTAAGCGGACATGGCGGCCCGGATCCAGGTGCTATGACGCATAAAGACGGCAAGCCCTTATGTGAAGACGAATATGCATACGATGTAACACTGCGTTTGGCCCGAAACTTATTAAGCCACAGTGCCAAAGTGTACATGATCATTCGAGATCCGGACGATGGAATTCGAGATGAAGCTTATTTGGGGTACGACCGTGACGAAAGATGTTGGGAAAACGAGCGCATTCCGGCCAACCATCGCGCCCGCCTTAAACAACGCGTCGATGCTGTAAACAGCTTATACGCCATAAACAGCGACGCTAAATTGCAAAAAATGATTTGCATTCATGTGGATTCTAGGACGGAAGGAGAGAAAATCGACATCTTCTTTTACCATTTTCCAGGGAGTACCACTGGAGAAGAGAGCGCCAACACCTTGCTTACCACCATTGATGCGAAATACAACGAACATCAAAAGAATAGAGGCTACAAAGGCATTGTAAAGGGCCGAGATTTATACGTTTTGCGAGAATCAAAACCATCGGCTGTCTACATCGAATTAGGAAACATTACGAACGATTTTGATCAAAAACGATTGTTAATCGTAGATAACCGACAAGCCATTGCCAATTGGTTGACCCTTGGTATTCAGACAGATGCTGTGAATATGTTGGGCAAAAAGTAGCATGATGTAGGTATAATTTAATTTAATAGGGATGAAAACAACCTCTGATGTTTCGAATTTGTTTTCATCGAATTCACTCTCCATCCGTCGGCCACTGCATTGAGTTCTCCGATAATTTAGCATATTTGTTGAGAACCTTAAATTAATTGGAAGATATGTATTCTGTCTGGTGGACCTCACTCGAAACGTTTGAAAAGGTATTTTGGATCATTGCCCTACCTTTTTCTTTAGCCTTTGTTATTCAAATCATTCTCACTTTTTTTAGTGTTGATGCAGAAGCGGATGCCGACCTCGACATAGATGCCGAAATTGATACGGATCAAGGAGCGGGCTACCAGTTTTTTACCATCAAGAACCTTATTGCGTTTTTTACCATTTTTGGCTGGACGGGCATTGCCTGTATTGATGGAGGCTTGGGTAGAATGACCACAGTTTCCATTGCCTTTATAGCCGGCATGGTAATGATGGCCATAATGACGATGATTGTGTTTTTTACGGGAAAACTGTCGTACGGTGGTTCTTCGAAAATGTAGAATGGAAGATTTGTTTAAAATCAACGTACATTCCAACTCCATAGGAGCCAAACCTCATGAGCCCAAACTGAGCACATATTTCAAGCTCCATAGGAGCGAAACCCTATTGGCATTTTAAATGAACGAGAAATGAAATTGAAAATGGTTGACGGTTAATGATTGCTTTAATTTTTCATTCTCCATTTTCAATTCTACAGTAATTACAGCTTATAAATATTATTAAAAAACAATAAAAAGATGTCACATAAATTTACAACGGCAGAGCGTTTAATGCGCTATGTTCAAATAGATACACAAGCCGATCCTGAATCGAATAGCTTTCCCTCCACCAAAAAACAAAAGGATTTGGGAGCAATTTTGGCAAAAGAATTAAAAGATCTAGGCGCCGAAGAAATTGATTTTGATCAGCACGGGTATGTGTACGCAACCATTCCTTCCAATATTGATAAAGAGGTGCCGGTGGTATGCTTTTGTTCGCACATGGATACTGCGCCCGATTGCAGTGGCGCCAATGTGAAACCGATTCTACACACCAGTTACCAAGGCCAAGACCTTATTCTTCCGGATGACCCAACTCAAGTTATTTCTATAAAAGATCATCCATATTTAAAACAAAGAATTGGAGATGATATCATAACGGCCAGTGGGAACACCCTACTTGGAGCAGACGATAAGGCTGGAGTTGCTGTGATCATGGATTTAGTGGCTTATCTCATACAACACAAAGAAGTGAAACACGGAAAAATACGAATTCTGTTTACAC
>JBLHHI010000094.1:0-13611 GCA_047614125.1 Bacteroidia bacterium
AAATTACTCGAAAGGGCCCGCCCTGTCTTCGCAATTTTTACTCGAAACTCACTGTTCACAAGCGTTCTGAATTCAAAATATGAATCGAACTCAGGTTATAAACCGTTAAAATCCATTATCACTGAGAACACGGAGTAATTAAAGCAGCTGGCTCTTCGTGCCCTCAGTGAAAAATTAAGAATCTGATTTTGTCAGAAAAGTTTATGCTCAAGTTCGTGTTTGTTTCATAGTAAATACTCTGTGAACGATGTGGTTTGAAAAAATGGTTAATTTGGTTACTGGTTGGATTTCATTATGAAGGTAAAATGAAGAATCTCAAGAAGTATTTCTGGCTCCATCGGAGTCCAACCTCTTTGGCATTTAAAATGAACAAGAATGGTTTATTGTTGGATGGCGGACGGTAAATTGTGAATGGAAAATGAATTCTCCTTCAATTCAACATTTAATATTATTCAAAAAAAAAGGCGGCCTCATCAGAGACCGCCTTTTGTATATCGTAATCGGTTGAGTTATTTCACAATCGTCATTTCTTCCACCAAGTGACCCGCTCCAGCAAAAACATCAATGACCCAAAGGGTATATCGGATGTCGACCGAAATGGTGCGCTGTAGATCTTTTTCAAAAGAAATATCACCACTCATTGATTCCCAGTTGCCATCAAAGGCCGTACCAATAAGCTCGCCTTTACCATTGATAACGGGACTTCCAGAGTTTCCTCCGGTAATGTCGTTGTTCGATAAGAAGCACACATGGAGCTCACCATCTTTATCTGCATACTTTCCGTAGTTGCGCGCCTTTGCCAGTTCAACAAACTTGGCTGGCAAATCAAATTCAAGATCTCCAGGAACAAACTTCTCCATTACTCCATCCATCGTTGTAAAGTAGTTGTAATACACAGCATCAGCTGGAAAATAGTCCAGTACTTGTCCGTACGTAACGCGCATGGTTGAGTTTGCATCCGAAGCGTATCGGTGGGCTGGATTCATTTCCATCAAACCTTTCACATACAATCGGCTGGCACGTGCCAACGATTCTTCTGCTTCCATTAACTGTGTTCGGATTTCTCCAAAGTACGTTGCCAAAAAGCTTTGCATCAAGGTGTAGAACGGATCTTTCGCCAATTTTTTCTTGTTTGGCTTTGCCAAAAAATCTGTAACTCTAGCCTTATCTCCAAACATTGATTTTTTGAAGAGGTAGGCTGCTATCTTATCAAAGTCGCCTTTATTTTTTGCCACCAAACCCAAGAAATAATCCGGTTGCTGACTTTTTGGTATGTCGTTGTAAAAGTGACGAAGCATAGCCGCAGTAACTTCCAGATCTATGGGTTGGTGGTAATCTTTGAAATTCCCTTCCACATTCCCCGCTAATCGAGCAGCTACTTTATTAATATCCTCATCAGAACTTGCCCGATCAAAGGCCCGAAAGCTGGCTGAATACGAAAGAGCTTCTATTCCGAAAACTACTTCATTAATATAGGTGCGGTACAATTCATATTGGTTTTGTTGATTGTATCCTTTTTGATATAATTTGATGACATCGCCGTATAAGGCTTTACGCTCTTTATCAGCCATTGCCCAAGCATGAAAGGCATCTTCTTCGGCTTTTTTCTTTTCGTATATGTGTAATCGCTTCAGCTGTGTTGATTGACCAAGGAAGTATTTCCAATAGTTACTTACCCCAGCGTGTTTGGCCGCATATTGCAAACGAATCGCGTCGCTTTGCGCTTGGTATTTTTCGTAGATGTCTAACTTTTCTCTTCGAACCGCAACTCGAGCAGGTTGATCTACGTCCACCGCATACTGAACTCCGTACGAGGTAAGGTAGCGATCTGTGCTGCCTGGATATCCAAAAATCATGGCATAATCGCCTTTTTCAACACCCTTTAAGGAAACCGGAAGATGTGCTTTCGGTTTGTATGGTACGTTATCAGTACTGTATTCGGCGGGTTTATTGTCTTTATCGGCATACACTCTAAACATAGAAAAATCGGCAGTGTGGCGGGGCCACATCCAGTTATCGGTGTCGCCACCATATTTACCCAACGACGATGGTGGAGCTCCTACTAAGCGTACATCCGGATACGTTAGATAGACAAATACATAAAACCGATTTCCATTGTAAAAGCTCTTTACACTGCTGCTGATGTAGTTGTCTTTATCATCAAAACGCTTTTCGATGGCTTCCGAAGATTCTCGGATTTTTTCGGCACGTTCAGGAACGGTTAAGTTTTCATTGAGATTTTTTTCCATCTCCTCCGTTACATCTTCGATTTTCATCAAAAACGAAACGGAGAATTCAGCATACTTTTCATCACTTCGTTTCATCGCCCAAAAGCCATCCTTCAAATAATTGGAGGTCGTAGAACTTAGCGATTGAATGGAGTTATAACCACAGTGGTGATTGGTCAACATCAATCCTTCCGAAGAAATCATTTCACCCGTACAAAAGCCGCCACCTAAGCGTACTATGGCATCTTTTAGACTCGACTTGTTAACGTCGTAAATTTGTTCTGGGGTTAACTCTATGCCCAAGGCTACCATTTGTTCGTAGGTTTGACCCTGAATTAAATGTGGCAACCACATGCCTTCGTCGGCTTTGGCCGTACCGGATAAAAACCCGATAACAAAGGCCAATACTAGTGTTACTTTTTTCATTATTAAATCCTAATTGTGTATGTTGTTATTTAGCAAATGTCATTTTATAATCAACGCGAAAATACATTTTATCAAAATAATATGCAGTACCTTGGATGGAGGTCTTGGTAAATTCGATGTGCGAACTAATTCTGCTCATTCTTAACTCGGATTACTCCTTTGGAACCATTGGGTAAATTGATTCCTACAGGGAAGGCAAAGTTGAGTACCACATTTTTATTCGCTGTTGATGAAAGGCGCATTTCAGATTGAGCTACCTCAATTCCCTTGGCATCAAAGACCTTTAATTCTAGTGTAGTATCAATCGGTTCGCGAACAAAGGCTGGAAGAACCAACTGTTGAATGGCTTGATGTTCGATGGCCGAATCGTATCGAACCCGCTGATTTTCAATAATAATTCCAAGCTTCTCCAGTTCACTGGACGGTTGAATTTCGATCGAAACAGCTTCGTGATTGGAATTCAAGAACATGGCTCGAACCTTTTTGCCAAAATTTTCTCCGAGCTTTTTACCCAGTTGAGTGGTTGGATTATACGGCTCTTGGTGCAACAAGGTATTGAATCCTTTTACGGTTTTATACATAGCGCCAACGCTAAAGAACAAGGCGGCAAGGAAAAGCATGCCAGCATAGCGTTTATACGACCTATTTTGGAGGGTGTTTGCCTTAAACAAAAAATATATGCCGCTCAAGACACAGAGAATAGCTGCGCAATAAAATAAGATGGTTGATAGAATCACTTTGCAAAGATAATGCGCCTAATTCGGGTTGCTGGTTTTGTGCGGGAAGTGTTGAACCAACATTTTATATCGGTAGTCGAAAATATGGACGAGCGCAGGTTTAATTAAAAAGTGAAAGAATCGACCAAGTGCACCTAAGGGAAGTTTATATCCAACTCGATCTACCATTTCCACTCCTCCCTTTACGGCTTTAAAATGATGTTCGTGATGCCACATGGCATACGGGCCAAACCGCTGCTCGTCGGTAAAGTATTGCTGATCTTTAACGTTGGTAATTTCCGTAACCCAGTTTACCTTAACACCCGGCATGAGCCTGATTTTATAGGATATAATCATGCCTGGATAGGCCGCTCCTTCGGGCAATTGCGTTACTTCAAACCCCATGTTGTTGGGCGTGAGCTTTTCTAGATTTGCGGGCGATGAAAAGAAGACCCAAGCCTCTTCGAGCGGTAACGGTAAAAACTGTTCGGAAGTGAGGGTAAACATTCCAGAATGCTTTTTTAGTGTGATGTTGGACTTTTGATTTTGCATGAGTAAAATAGTAACACATAAATAGAAATTTATGTTTTTAAATATATCAACATGGCTAAATGACACAGTTTTGTTCGTCAAAACTTTCCTTCCTCGAACATTGTTGTTTACTTCGCGCAAAATTAGAATTAATGCAAATTTCAAAAGACAAGGTAGTGAGTGTTCATTATCAATTACAAGTAGAAGGACAAACGGTTGACCAAAGTACGGACGAGCCGTTAACGTATTTACATGGCCACAATGCCATGATCCCAGGCTTTGAAAAACAGTTGGAGGGCATGTCGCAAGGCGAAAAGTATGGCTTTGAGGTAACGGCCGCAGAAGGTTACGGTGAACGCAACGAAGAAGCCGTAGTCGAACTTCCTAAAGACATCTTTTTGGTAGAAGGAGTGCTGAGTCCTCAAGTTGAAGAAGGCGCTCAACTGCAGATGCGTGATCAAGAAGGCAACCCAATGATGGGAACCGTTTTGAACGTGGGACAAGAAAACATTAAAATGGATTTTAATCATTTTTTAGCTGGAAAGGCACTTAACTTTTCCGGTGAAATACATGAAGTACGCGATGCGTCCGCCGAAGAGGTAACTCACGGCCACGTACATGGTGCTGGTGGGCATTCTCACTAAAAAAACGATAACAAGCCCTGAACCTATTTCGAAATTTCAGGGCTTTTTTACGGATAATAATAAGTTAGTTAATTGAAATACAGACGATTAGATCTATCAGAACTGGAGAAATTTCGACAGGAATTCATTTCATTACTCGTCGTTAATGGCATAGAAGCTGCCGATTGGATTGCCATTAAAGAAAATGAACCCGTTCGGGCTAGTAAGCTTGTGGAAGCATTTAGCGACGCTATGTTCGATTCTGTTTTCTCTAAGACCAATTACCTGCAGTTTACTACCACAAATGAAATTTTTAGCTTTCATTTTATGGAATCCTTGGCCGAGCTCTTTCACATCAAGTCGCAAAATCCAAATCATAATTTCTTGGATGACATCCCCGCCCATATGATATGGACGGATTTAGAAATTAAGTCGACGCAAAAAACGTTTCGAAAAAGTCGGGAGCTCGAAATTTTTGGCTTAATGGAAAGTGGAGCTGTACCTACTGATGGTTCTTTTCACAACAAAATTAAAAGTGTCATGTAAAAGGGATGATTGCGATAAACATTCTGAAACCTTGATTGTTGCTTTTAGATGTCGTTGATAAAAAAGCCCTCGATTTTTTTTCTTCTTAGCTTGCTGCTGTTGGGATCTTGTAACCTTGTAGGCAAACAATTGCCCCAATTTGAATTTATCACTCTAAATGGTAATAGGCTGACTAGCAAAGACTTAATTGGGAAGGTAGTGGTTATTAATGTTTGGGCAACGTGGTGTGGAACGTGTATTAAAGAATTGCCCGACTTGAATAAAATCTACGATAAATACTCGTCCAACCAAGACGTTGTATTTTTAGCCTTTTCGGATGAAGATGAAGCTGTGGTGAACAAAGCCTTAGCGCGATTTTCATTTAAGTATCAGCAAATCGTAAACGCCAAAAAGTTTACTTCCAAAATTCAAACCCGTTTGGTTAAAACCTATCCACAAAACATTGTAGTAAACGACAAATTAGAATTTTTGTATGAAGTTTCGGATGGTTCGAAGAATATCTTTGAGGATTTGGATCATCAAATACAACTCGCACTCACTCAAATAATTGAATAATACTTTGTCGATACTCAATCGCATACATTGCCCCAAAGCTGGAGGCCCAAAGCTAAGCATTCACGATTCGATTGGGTTGGTTCGAACGGAAGATTGGAATGCCGTGCTATCGATTCAAAACATCTACTTATCCATTCCCTATTTAAAATCCGTTGAAGAAGCCGTTACTTCCAACGAATACCGTTACATCCTTTTTTATAATTCAAAACAAGAGGCGGTTGGTATTGGTGTTTTTCAACTGCACACATATACTGGAGAAGATGTTGATATTCAGGACTTTATTGGCCGATTTGGTGAAAAAATAAGAAGTAGGATTCTGGATGGACTCGATATAAAGGTATTGCTCTGCGGCAGTGCTTTTAACACGGGAGTTAATGGTTTCTATTTTAATGAAGGTGTTTCAATAAAAGATCAGTTTGAGCACCTTAACAGAGCCTTCGATCGTGTTCAACGCGAAGAGATCAAGCAAGACAAGCGGTTGTCGTTTATATTGTTTAAGGATTTTCCGATGGCATTCGAAAATCATCAAGACGTACTCACGGAGAACGGGTACACCGGTTTTGCCGTCGACAAGAACATGGTTATTTCGGTACATCCAGCTTGGGTTAACTTCGACGCCTATATGGCCGATATGACCACAAAGTTTCGGACCAAGATTAAAGGGGTGTTGAAAAAGTCGAACGAATTGGTTGTAAAGTCGCTTGATTATGGTGAGATACTTCAATACGAAGAACAGATTAATGCACTTTATCTTTCCGTAATGGAACGCGCAAATTACCGCTTCGGCGTTATCAATGCTCGAGCGTTTTCGAATATGAAAAAAAACTTGGGCGATAACTATGTGTTTAATGCTTACTTACTTGATAATCAGCTTGTTTCATTTGGAACTTTAACCTATAATGGCCAACTAGCCGATGCAAATTTTGTGGGAATTAACTACGATTTAAACAATGAAAGGGCTCTTTATCAGCGTATTCTCATCGATTTTATTCGGGATGCCATTGATCGAAAATCGGAAAAGATTCAACTGGGTAGAACAGCCGAGGAGGTTAAGAGTTGTTTGGGGGCGGTTCCGGTTGAATTGAAATTGTTTGTAAAGCACCGCAATCAATTAACAAACAAGATCATTAAACCATTTATTAGCACTGTTCAGCCAAGTGCCTATGAGTTGCGCAAACCTTTTAAAGCAGCATTTTACGAAGCATGGATTCAGTAACTCAAATTGTATTAGGCGCCGCGGTTGGTGAGGCCGTTTTAGGACGAAAGGTTGGAAACAAGGCAATGCTTTGGGGAGCCATTGGAGGCACCATTCCGGATTTAGATGTTATTGGACGCTATTTTTTAGACGATATTACCGCTTTAGAATGGCATCGCGGATTTTCACATTCGTTCATGTTTAGCCTTATAATGGCTCCGATTTTTGGTTGGATCATCCACCAACTGTATAAAAAGCGAGGAGAAGCCACCTTAAAAGGCTGGGTGTTGCTCATGTTTATGGCCTTTGTAACCCATCCTTTGTTGGATTGCCATACTACGTGGGGTACCCAGTTTTTATGGCCGTTTGATCTCCGGATTGCCTACAACAACATCTTTGTGATTGATCCTTTATATACCATTCCGTTCTTAGTCTTTTTAATTATGGCCATGCGGCAAAATAGAGTCTCGCCGAAACGGAAGAAATACAATACGTACGGACTGGTGATCAGTTCAATCTACATGGCAATAACATTATTGGTAAAAGGAATTACCTTTCATCAGTTTACCTCTAATCTTAAAGATCAGAAAATTGCGTACACCGAATTGTCTACGCGTCCCACTCCGTTTAACAGCATACTGTGGACGGCCAACGTTAACACCAAGGATTCCTTTTTGACGGCGTATTATTCGTTGTTTGATGGTGGACAGAAAATCAACTTTATAAGTTATCCAAAGAATCATCATCTATTAAAGGGGCATGAGAACGACGATCAAATTAAGCGGTTAATAAAGATTTGCAAAGGCTGGTACCTTTTGTATGAGGTTGATGGTCAGATGTATATGTCTGATTTGCGGTTTGGTGCAATGGGAGAGAGCAAGATGGATCCTCCGGGGTTTGTATTCACGCACAAGCTTCATTTGTTTCCGGATGGATATCACATAGAGCAAATTGATCCCTCAACCGACGATATGGGAGAGAATCTTAAATCGTTGTTTAAACGGATTGTAAAGAAACCCATTTAGCTTCGTTGAAATCAGGGGGTTTATAAACATAAACCTTCCTGTTTTCGCCTCACTACTTGGATTCTATCCAAATCTGAATCTTAAAAGTTTAATCGAATTCAGGTTTTTAGGTGAACTGGCAAATGATGCCTCCCATTAGTGCTAAGGTAACAATCCAATATCCAGCATTAACCGCCACATATTTAGCACTTTTACGTTCAAATAATGCGTTTGAAGCAAATAATGGCAATGCAATAAATAATCCGGCAAATGAACCGTGAATTAAACCGTGTTTAAAAGATCTAAAACTGTCGGCAACACCTACCTGAACCGCCTCGAGTGCGGTTTTCATGTCCAGACTAATTGCCTCATCCATGAGCAAAGAGCCCAAAGCATTTTGGTGAATGACCACGCCATTTAATGCAAATGCCAGCATAGCTGCAAATACGTACCCTAATCCCATCATTAGGGGCATATTGTCGCCTTTGATTTGTTCGTCGGTGATGCCGGTTTCTGCCTGCCAAACCTTTCCAAAAAGCATGGGGCCGTACCAAAGAAAGCCAAGTACCATTGGCACTAAGGCAGATAATAAAATTACTGGTAAGCTAATTATCATAATATCAATTTTTAGAACATCAAAACTATAAAATTTATAGAATTATCTCACTTGCAATACAAATGCATGGTATAATAATCTGATGCTGAATACGATAAATATGATTCCAAGAACCTTGTAAATGCGCTTCTTGTTCAATTTATTCCAATACGATCGCAGTCGATCTGCCACCAATACCTTCGTAAGGTCGGTTGCCACAATACCGGCTAAACTGGCGATTAAATATCCGATGGCCTCCAAGTTTGTGGTTCCGGTTGTGCGCGCATCTTGAACCACAAAAATCCAAACCACCAGAACGAAGGGGTTGATAAAGTTTATTAAATACGCTTTGACAAAATCGGCCCAAAGCGTGCTTTTTACGGAGATTGCTGGTTTCTTTTTCTTGGTGGAATGAATGCCACCTCCAAAACGGATGTTTTTTATGCCGAGGGTCATGAGCATGACAAACCCTAAAATGGTAACAAAGAGTTCCATGCCCATAGAAACATGAACCAGGCTAAAGCCTTGATATACAGCCAATACAAAGAGGATGTCGCCCAAAATGATGCCCAAGGCTGCCATCAGGCCATGACGTTTGCCTCGTTCGGCGCTGGCTTCCAGCAAGTGAAAAAACACAGGCCCAATGAAAATTATCATGGAAACGCCGACGATAAATCCTTTGAGAAGAAACATGGATTAAAGAATGTTTTGCATATTGATTCTGCGAAGTTCAACAATTGAATTTAAATCAACCGTAGATAATTTAAATATCGGATGTGCATAACCATTGGTGGAAATCTGTTTGAGCTGTTTTGTAAACCTTGGATACGACGTATTTTTGAATCATGTCAACTTCTTCCCAAATTAATTGTCCGAATTGCAATACAGCCATCGATGTAAACGAGATTCTAACACATCAGATGGAGCAGAAATTTAAGCAGCAACGCTCAACCGAGGCGGCAGAGCTCAAGAAAAAAGAAGAGGCTTTTCAAAAACAACAAGAGGAGTTTGCGCAATTGAAAAAGCGCGAAAATGAACTCTTCAAAGAGCGTTTGGCGGCTAAGGAGGCTGAGCAGGAGCGAACGATTCGTGAGAAATTGAAGCTAGAAGTTGATAAAGAACAATCCGAACAGATTGCCTTGATTCAGAAGGAGTTAAACGAAAAATCGGAGCAAGTTAAAGAACTGAACAAAACAAAGGCCGAGATCGAGCGCATGAAGCGCGAAAAGGACGAATTGAAAGAAAAATTGGAGTTGGAAAACCAAAAAAAGTTGAACATCATCTTATTAGAAGAACGTGAAAAATACAACAAGCAGGCGGGCGAGCGCTTTGAAATGCGCGAAAAGGAGTTGATAAAGCAGTTGGAAGATCAAAAGAAACTTACCGAGGAAATGAAACGCAAGCAGGAGCAGGGCTCGATGCAGCTGCAGGGTGAGGTTCAAGAACTCGCCATTGAAGAATACTTGACCAATGTATTTCCGCTCGATTCGATCGAAGAAATCAAAAAGGGCGCTCGCGGAGGCGATTGTTTGCAGGTAGTAAACACTCGAACTCGATTAAACTGTGGCACCATTTATTACGAAAGCAAACGAACCAAAGACTTCCAACCTACCTGGATTGAAAAGTTTAAGAACGACATTCGGGAACGGAATGCAGGCATCGGTGTTTTGGTTACCGAAGTAATGCCTTCCGACATGGACCGAATGGGCTTAAAAGACGGCATTTGGATCTGCACCTATGAGGAGTTTAAAGGACTTTGTAAGGTGCTTCGAGAATCCATCATCCAACTAAGTGCTGCCAAGGCCAGTCAGGAAAACCGAGGCGACAAAATGAGCGTGTTGTATGATTTTCTAACTTCCAACGCTTTTAAGCTTCAAATTGAAGGCATAGTGGATGGATTTACGCAAATGCAAATTGATTTGGATTCGGAGAAACGCTCAATGCAACGCATATGGAAGAGTCGGGAAAAACAGATAGAACGGGTAATAACCAATACCATCGATATGTACGGTTCGATCAAAGGCATTGCCGGCAGTGCCATTGCACCAATTAAGTCGTTGGAGCTTGGCGGAGGGGAAGATGATGATGGTTAATGCTTAAAGATTGATGGTTGATGGTTGATGAAGGGTACATGGAAAATGGCTAATCTGGAGAAATTCAGGCTTCATCAGAGCTAAACCTTATTGACATTTTAAATGAATAAATGGTTGATTTTTAAATGGATGGTATGTGCAATTCCGGCAAATACGGGCGAATAATTGTTTGCCATAGATTGTAACCTTCCAAGGTAAGGTGCAGTCCATCAAAGCCATATTCCGCACTCAATTCACCTTCGTCATTTAAAAAATGATCAAAGAGATTGATGTAATATACATTTTCTCGTTCCGCCAATAGTTCTACTTCTTTATTAAGTTTTTTAATGTCCTTTTGTTGAATATAGTTCGGATTTACTTTCGAATTTGGCAAGGTACTCTGGAGGTAAATAATGGTATTGGGACTAATCAGCTGTATGCTGTCGACGGCGGCCTTGTAATCGGATACGAACCGATCAAAGGGTCGTTTAATGAGCAAGTCGTTAATACCCATCATAACAAATATTTTTTTTGGATGTTGTCGGGCAATATCTCCAATGCGGAACTTTAAACCCAACGAATTATCCCCACCAATACCCCGATCTTTTACGTTCAGGTTTTGGTAGTATTCTGCCCAATTCATCCGCTCGGTAATGCTGTTGCCAACAAATACAATTGAATTGGTGTCTATCGGTAAGCTGTTGTGAATCAGTGATTTATTCAGTGTTCGTTCTGGAACTTCGGTTCGAAGCAGCTCGTTTTTCTTGGTTTTTGACCAATAGGAAGAAAGGGCAAGGTAGCCGGCAATGATGTTGAGTGCGATCGAAGCAAAAAGAAGAAGTTTAAGGGGAATTTTGGGCATGTGAAAAGCTGGAATTTGATGGGTGCAAAGATATCCATTCGCCCAAACTATAAACCACAAATAATGCATTAATATGATGGCGCGGTTAATTGCAATATCAGTGCTATTCTATAAAAATCCCTGAGATAATTTTGCCAAGAATGAAATGCATTTTTTGTATAAATGACGGATATTCAATATTGCTAGCAGTCGTATTACCTTTTTTAGGGGAAGAAGGGCCTTTCAAAGGCCATGAAGTACAATGGTCATCCCTAAGCACGCCTATAAATGGCAGAAGAATCTCTTTCTAGTACACCTTGAGATTTCATCCTTCGGTGAACAAAACCACAAAAGTCCTGCGGAATATGATGAACAAGGGACTTTAACATTGAACATCATTGCCACCCAACCATATGCGTCTTTCAGAGACGCTTCAACATCGTCTTCCAGAGGCGAAGCCGTTGGATCTCCTTATGACTGTAACAACCAATGTTGAATAATTCCGGTACCCTTCACCAGGAGATACTTCCATGCCTACGCAAGCTTCGGCTGGCGCGGCGCTTTCGCGCTGTATGCCAGGTAGAGGAGAAGCAAGTTGATAGAAAACTAATTAGTTAAATGGTCTTTATACGCTTCCCAAACTCGTCTTCAAAGATGCATCACAAATTCGCATCCGTCATGTTCTAAACATTTCATCCTTCGGTGAACAAGCCATCCAAGCTCTACGAAAATAGGTGGTCATTTTCTATGACGTTTGTGTTTAAGAAGAAAAGATATTGTTACCTTGCTCTCTTAATAACGTGAATGAAATCGTATACAAGCCTCATCGCTTTCCTGGTATTATTGTTTACCACACTTTCAGCGGACGCACAAATCAACAATCCAAACAACATTCCTCTTAAATGGGATACTGATACAACTCGTACAACCGTGCCCTTATCGGAGTTTCAAGTCGTAATGCCGGCGGGCAGCTTTCCGGAATTGAATTATCCGGCCTTTGTTGGAAAGGAAGAGGGCTTGCGCGATTACTTTGCGCACGAACCCGTAATTGCGGTCAATATCAACGGTGAACAAAAAGCCTATCCGCTCAATGTACTCACCATGCATGAAATGTCGAACGACAGCTGTGGCGGCGTGCCCATTCTTCCAACTTTTTGTCCCTTGTGCAACTCGAGTGTCGTCTACGATCGACGGCTAACGGTAGATGATAAAGAATACGTATTCGACTTTGAGGTTTCGGGTATGCTTCGCCACAGCGACATGGTTATGGTTGATCAACAAACGCACACATGGTGGCAACAACTCATGGGAGAGGGCTTGGTTGGTGAACTGGCTGGAAGCGAGTTGAATGTTGTATCATCCATGATATTATCGGTCGAAGAATTTTTTGATCACTATCCCAATGGCAAGATATTATCTCATCACCCGGGTACGGAAGTGGAGAAGATGTACGGGCACAACCCGTACGTGCATTACGACAGCGCTGGCCATCTGCCGTTTGCAAGATATTTCGATACCACCAGCATCGATCACAGACTGGCCCCAATGGAACGAATTATCAGTTTGAGGGCCGGCGATAACTATCGAATTTACCCCTTTACCGAATTGGCAAAATCGGGCGTGGTTAACGATGATTTCGAAAATAGAAATCTTGTGGTGTTTTATGAAGAGGAGGTGGTCTCGGTATTGGATGAAGATGACATATCCAAGTCAAAAACGATCGGTTCAGCAACGGTTTTTATGTCGAAGATTGATGGTAAAGACCTGTTGTTTAAGATGGAAGGTGAAAACTTCGTCGACAGCGAAACTGGGAGTTCTTGGGACATTACTGGCTTGTGCATCGATGGCAGCTTAAAGGGAACACAATTATTTGCCTTTAATCACACCAACCACTTTGCCTTTGCATGGTTGAGTTTTTATCCGGATTCGGATATTTATAAACGTGATTAGGCCTTCAAACGCTACTTTAATTTTGAATAAACCTTAAAGTTCGCGATGTAACTCATTGATTTTTAGTTATCAACATTTTTACAGCTTTAAATGAGAATGTGGTATCTGCTTGTTGACAAGGTCATAGCCTTACTCATCAGAGTGCTTAATCGTTTTCATCATCGTCATGTGCTTTATTATTTCAGATCATCAAAGTGTGGGAACTGAATAGGCATTTTACTCTTTCATATAATATGCTTAATATCGAATGCGCAGTGTGAAAAGTATAACGAAGTTGGTCACCTTATTAATAGGTGCAGAAAACCAAATTTACCCATCTCGATAACTTT
>JBLHHI010000095.1:0-13562 GCA_047614125.1 Bacteroidia bacterium
TTGCACCTAAGATGCCAAAAATGGCACCAGAGGCACCCACGGTTGGAATGTTGGCCAGCAAATTATACTTACCGCCATTTCCATTCCAGTTCATATTGTTCATTAAGGTGGTGTAACCATCCCGGTTAATCTCTTCAACGAGGCTCAAATCTAAAAGGGGAAGAATTTGGCTGATTTGGATATGAATAACCAAGAAATGCAGAAAGGCTGCTCCTAGTGCGGTAACTAAGTAAAAAAACAAGAAGCGTTGAGGCCCCCAAATAATCTCCAATCGACGGCCAAAGAACCACAACCCAATCATATTAAAAGCAAGGTGCATTACATCGCCATGCATAAAAACATGGGTAATAATCTGCCAAACATTAAATTGGCTCGACTGGAAATAAAAAAGCCCAAGTACTTGATCTAAGTTGATCCCACGCATGGCAAAGATCATTTTTGCCAGCAGCATTAAGACATTGATGATGATTATGTTTTTTATAACCGGCGGGAACATCCCGTGATTACTTGCTTGATAGTGCATAAATTCGAATCCAATTTGAAAAAACTATTTAAACATTCCTGCTAAATCAGCTTCCGCAAAAGTAATGATTGTGGGTCTTCCATTTGGAGTAAAGCTGGGTTGTTTGCAGTTAAATAGATTTAACAACAATTGCTCGCATTCTGTTTTGGAAAGTGCCACGCCACTTCTGGTGCACATACTCCTGCTCATCGATTGAGCTAGATTTTCTCGCTTGGTAAGGGTTAATTCCTGCTCGTTTTGCTTAAAATTACTGAGCACACCTTCCAGCATATCGCGCGCTTCAATTTTTTGAATATCTGCCGGTGTTCCATTAATGATGATCGCGTTTTTACCAAAGGGGCTTATGTCGAAACCTAAGCAAGTAATTTCTTCTAACATGCTCATTATCAAAGCATAATCGGATGCATATAGTTCAATCGTTCTGGGGAAAAGCAGCTGTTGCGTAGCGGCCTTTTGGTTTTCGAGTTCGTTGAGATATTTTTCGTACAACACGCGTTCATGGGCACGTTGTTGGTGAACCAGTATGAGCTTGTGATTCAGTTTGGCAACGATGTAGGCATTTGATATTTGAAAGGGGTCTGAAATCACCAAACTTGCGTCATCCAACTTTTGAAAGTTGAGCTCGGCACCCTCTAGATTGATTTCGGCCTCTTGTTGTTGATTGCCATTTGAGGTCGAGATCTCATCTCGGAAGGGTTCATACAACTTTTCCCAGGCCGTTTGCTTTTTTGGTTTGTTGGTTTGAAAGGGGTTAAAACTGGTATTTGTTTTTATGGAAGGGGTTGAAACGTAAGATTCTGACGAGCCAAAATGAACTCCCAACCTCGAGGTTATGAGTTCATTTTCTATGGTGGGTGTGGTGTGAAAAGAGGCCAAGGCTTTTTTAGCCACCGATTTGAGAATCATGTACATATGCCTTGAATCTTCAAATTTGACTTCCGTTTTGGTTGGATGTACGTTCACATCAATTTTTTCGGGTTGAATGCTAAGAAACAAAACGTAAAAAGGATGAAATTCTTTTTCAATAAGGCCTTCAAAAGCATTCGCGATGGCATGATGAAAGTACGGTTCTTTGATATACCTACCGTTCACATAGAACAACTGATTTCCGCGCGTTCTTTTAGCTAAATCTGGACTGCCAATAAATCCTTGCACATCAACAATGCCCGTTTCTTCAAGGATCTCAATTAGTTGGCCTTTCATACCTTTAAGCATTAAAGTAGTGATCCGTTCTTTTAGGGTAGCTTGGCCCAAGCTAAAAACTTCATTCTTTCCGTTAAAAAGAATCATTTCTACATCGGGTCTTGAAATCGCAATTCTTTGAAACTCTTCAATGATGTATTTTGTTTCGACGGTAATTGATTTGAGAAAGTTGCGGCGAGCCGGAATGTTAAAAAAGAGATTTTTAACCGAGATGCTGGTGCCCTGCGGACAGGCAATTGCCTCTTGTTTTTTAACGGAAGAGGCTTCAATAATAAGATGCGTTCCTAGAGTTGAACTGGCATCTTTCGATTTCATTTCAACATGAGCCACGGAAGCAATGCTTGCCAGAGCTTCTCCTCGAAAGCCAAAAGTAGTTAGGTTAAACAGATCCGTTGCGGCTTTTATTTTGGAAGTTGCATGGCGCTCCCAGCACATTCGTGCATCCGTATCGGACATTCCCTTACCGTTGTCAATTACTTGAATTAAGGTTTGACCACCATCTTTAAAAAGAAGCGTTAATGAAGTTGCGCCAGCGTCAAGACTGTTTTCAAGCAACTCTTTAACCACAGATGCGGGCCGCTGAACCACCTCGCCAGCTGCAATTTGATTGGCAATGGCATCCGGAAGTAATCGAATGAAGTCGGGCATTAGTTATAAAATGCGTCGTAAACGATAGAAAAGGTATTGGTTTGAAAAACAAGATAGAGGGCAAGGCCTAATAGAATGGCAATGGCCAATTGTCGCAAACGAGCAGCCGATTTTATATAATTGTAATCTGAATTATAGGCAACATTCCGACGTTGGTAACTGGCTTTAATTCGAGCCTGATATCCTTCCACCTTATTGGATTTGTTATCCTTAATTTGCTCAACGCGACTCGTTAATTCTTCACGATCTGCATCGTAATAAATCGGCTGATAATTAAACCTACGATTTGCTCGTCGTCCAAACTTTACGCGCTCAAATGCCATGTCTCAAAGGTACGTTTTTACCTTGTGTTCTACCAAAAGACTGTGACTCTATTTTATCAACGGTGATAATTCTTTTACCAAAGTAGAATTTAGTTCTTGATATTTTGTTGGATTTCTCCGTACTTTGAGCATCATGAAAACCAAACTAACCGGAACTGCCTTGCTGATTCTTGCCGTATTTATCCAGGTTTTAGCTGCCACAGCTTTTCCCAAATCCAGCTTAGATTTGTATGCTGAATACAACCAAAACGGAAACCGATTAAAAGAAGTTTTTTTAAAAGAAACGCCCTTTGCCACCCATATTCGGTACGATCATTTTTACAAAGATGTTCCAGTTCGCGGCTCTTTTCTAGTGATTCACATACCCAACCAACCCAACCACAGTTCGCTGATTACCAATCGACTGTGTAAAATTTTTGATGCGCACGGTTCCGGAGATTCTTCCGGAACGCGCTACTGGCTTTTTCGCAAGGGCAATCCGGTTCTTTGTGAGAAACAACTAATTCGAAATGCGGTAAACGGAGCAACAGAAATACGTTACCTCGCGAATGGGGAAATCGTAGCGCGTGAAGATGCTCGAAGATATCACCACCCGCAACCCGACACGATGGTTAACATACAAGTATTCATGCCCAACCCAATAGAAACTTCAAATTCTGAATATGGAACTTGGTTATCAGACAACAATGATCAAGAATCAAGTAATTTCCACACGGAATACTTTTCGGCAAAGCTGGGTTTGAAAAAAGCATTTGGGAAGTTTAATCTCGATGATTCTTTGCTCTTTTATTCCGATGTTTCTGCGCCGAACCTTTCCTACTTTCCAACACAAAACACTTCCTTCATATTTAATCGGTCCGAAACGGGGTTTGAGTTAACGAACTCATATTTTCACTTAAAGGCCTATTCAAATTCCCTTATAAAGGCAGGGTATCGATCCTTGCTGGATACCTTGGTAATCGATCCGCACGCCATGAACGGAGAAGACCAATCTGCTTTTAACGCCCACATTGAGCCACATACCATCGAATTTGGTACCGGTGGAGTAGATGATGCAGAAGATGGTCAGGTAGTAATTCATGAATTTGTTCACAGCTTAAGTCAGAATGCCGCGCCATTTACGTACACCGGATCGGATCGGAAGGCAATGGAAGAAGGCTTTGCCGATTACCTATGCATGGCCTACTCTAGAGAGCTGACGGGATTGTCTTCAACAAATATTTTCTCATGGGATGGCCACAATGAATTTTGGGATGGCTTCGACCTACAATCCAACAAGAACTATCAGTTTGACCGAACTGGAAATCCAAACACCGATCGGGAAATTTGGTCGGGAACTTTAAACAATATTGCTGAAATAATTGGATTTGACATCCTAAAAACACTTCTTTACGAACAGCTTTTTCATCAATTCGATGGTGCGACCATGCCAGAAATGGCAGAAAATATGTTGAGCTTAGATCGCGCTTATTTTGATGGCATACAAGAACTAGAATTGAGAGCTTGTTTTGAACGTTCTGGAATTTTAACTAAACAAAAGAGGGCCTTCCCCCCTCAAGTTGAGGTAATACTTTTTTACCCCCAATATGTGTATTCCCAAAAGGCCTTTGTGCAACTTAAATTTGACACGGTAGTTCATTATCAAGTTGAAATGTATAACATTCAGGGTCAGCAAATTAAAGAAGAAAAAGGATATGGCGAGCAAGTAATATTCATCAATGATGTGGGTGCTAAGGGCATCAACATGATGTATGTTTATGTGCGACAGGATGAACAGATTCATCTGCTCAAAACAAAGAAACTCATTTGGTAGACTTCTAAATTTTTAAAAAAGCTCGTTTGAATTCAGGTTTTTAAATAGTTGCCACAAAATCACAGAGGGGCTTACTTTTGCGATAGTGAGAGCAAGAGTTTTAATCATTTTATTTTTATGGCAAACCATTGCGCTTGCGCAATCCGATCAAGATTCGGCTTATACACAAGAAGAGCAGTCTGTTGAGGTTGCAACGGCTCTCCAACACGTTACCCCAGCGGGCAACTCAATCCGAAAGGATACTTCGATTGGTTTGCGCAGAAAACTTAAACAACGGGATACCCTTGCACCGGCATCTGTTACCAAAGACGAAGCGGCCATCGCCGTTTTGCGAACTCGGAATCGCAAATGGTGGGTATTTTCACTTTTGGTCTTTATATTAATTTTAGTGGGGGTTTTACAAAACATAAATCCAAGCCGACACAAATATGCCCTTGTAAATGCGTTATTTCTTCCCCCAGCTGATGAGAAAACAGAAAGATATGAAGTAGTGGATTGGTACCAAATAATTCAAATGTTGGTAACAAGCTTGATTTTAGCGGCTTGGCTTTTCTTACTTCCACCATTTGACTTGAATTTGACAATTCTCCCAGGGGGATCTTTTTTCGGGGGTATAATGCTGTTTTTTATCCTGCTTTATATGTTCAAATACTTCATTCATTACTTGGTTGCAATTATTTTACAAGCAGACCAATTGGCCATAAAACTAGTAGTAAACATTAGTAATATCATGTATTTTTACTCCATTGTTTTGTTGCCTTTCTTATTGATTGGTTATTACAGTCCATACGATTGGAGTTCGGAATATGTAAATCAAATTCTGCTCTCAATAACGGCGATATTCTTGCTAATTCGATTTATTAGAATCTTTGTTTTGTACCTTAAAGGATTTCCCTTCTCTAAAATTTACATAATTCTCTATTTTTGCGCCCTCGAAATAGTGCCATTGCTTTTCTTACTATTTGTAAATGGGGGTATTTCCGAGAGCCTAAATTGAGTAAAAAACCTTGAAAGTAAAGAGTATTCTGGTTTCACAACCCGATCCTGGCGACAAAAAAACGCCGTATCATAGCTTAGCTGAGCGCTTCAAGCTAAAACTCGACTTTCGCCCTTTTATTCAAGTAGAATCTGTTCCAGCAAAAGAAATTCGCAAAAAGAGAATTGATATTCTTGATCATACTGCGGTAATACTAACATCGCGAAGCGCGGTTGACAATTTTTTTAGATGTGTTGAAGAATTAAAAATCGATCTTCCTCCTACGCTCAAATATTTCTGCGTAAACGAAGGCATCTCGTTGTATACCCAGAAATACACCGTGTTGCGCAAGCGCAAGATGTTTTTTGGAAAGGCGCGCGAGCCGGAATTCTTGCAATTGGTTAAATCACACGCTAAGGAGAAATACCTTTTCCCGTGTTCCGACATTCGCAAAGACTCCATACCCAATTTTTTAACAGATCATAAGATCAACTTTACCGAGGCTATCATGTACCGAACTGTAAACGCCGATCTTAGTGATTTGGCGGATGTGTACTACGATGTAATTGCCTTTTTTAGTCCGGCTGATATAAAATCTTTATTCGATAATTTCCCAGATTTCCAACAAAATGAAACGCACATTGCCGGGTGGGGTAAAACAACCAACGAAGCAATTTTGCAAGCTAATTTGGTAAATAACATACCAGCACCAACCGCTGATGCCCCAAGCATGGTTGCAGCAATAGAGAAGTTCATTTCTACCACAGAATAGCATTCGTTAGGCTTTGGAACAAGGCTTTTGCAATTTGCTGTTTTTATTCTTTTCAACGGTGTATTTTTGACCGAGTAAAAGAGCATTATGGCAGACTACCTCGTTAAACAAGCACGGGTCATAAATCAGGGCAAATCAGAAACATCGGATGTTTTAATCGTAAACGGCAGAATCGAGCGCATAGCACCTCATATTTCAAAAGAAAATAACGGTTGGATCCTGATTGATGCAGAAGGATTATTAATGCTTCCTGGCGTAATTGATGATCAAGTTCATTTTCGTGAACCTGGGTTTACCCATAAAGCCAATATATTTACCGAATCACGTGCAGCAGTTGCAGGAGGTGTTACCAGCTTTATGGAGATGCCAAACACCAATCCACAAGCTACTACAATTGATGTTTTAGAAGATAAGTATACAATCGGACAACGCAATTCTCTAGCCAACTATTCTTTTTATTTAGGCGCCACCAACACCAATCTCAGTGAGGTTCAAAAAATGGATCCCAAAACGATTTGTGGCATTAAGATTTTTATGGGTTCCAGCACCGGTAATATGTTGGTTGATAATGAAAAGGCCTTGTCAGATGTCTTTGCAAATGCTCCGGCAATTATTGCCCTTCATTGTGAAGATGAAGCCACCATCCGAAAGAACCTGGAGCAAGCACAAAATACGTATGGCGCGGATATACCCATCCAACAGCATCCAATTATTCGAAATAATGAAGCCTGTTATTTGTCTTCATCAAAGGCCGTAGAACTGGCGCGTAAACACAATGCCCGCATCCACATCTTGCATATAAGCACGGCTGAAGAAATTGCCTTATTCAGCAACGAGCCCGATGTTCATAAAAAGAAGATTACAACCGAAGTTTGCGTGCATCATTTAACCTTCAATTCGGACGATTATCAAGAGCTTGGATCTAAGATAAAATGCAATCCGGCCATTAAAACACCGGCCGATCAAACCGCTCTGTGGAAGGCATTAAATGAGGGGTATTTCGATGTAATTGCCACCGACCACGCTCCACACACCATGGATGAGAAGAACAACAACTACCTACAATCGCCATCAGGCTTACCCCTAATTCAACATACCTTACTGCTAATGCTCGACCACGTGCAACAAGGAAGAATTACCATTGAGAAAATGGTGGAAAGAATGTGTCACAAACCTGCCGAATTGTTCGACGTAGATCAGCGTGGGTTTATTAAAGAGGGTTATTGGGCTGATTTGGTTTTGGTTGACCCAACCAAACAAACGGTGGTTTCTAAGCAGAATATATTGTACAAATGTGGCTGGTCTCCTTTAGAGGGTAAGACCTTCAACCATGCCATTAGTCACACCTTTGTTTCCGGCCATTTAGCCTATGAAAACGGTGTTTTACATGAACAAAAAATGGGCGAACGATTGCAATTTAACCGATGAAACATGTCGAGCAGAATTAAAGGGATCTTTCTAATAATCGTTGGTTTAGCAAACGTGTGTTTGGCGCAACTGCCTCAAGAAACGCAGTTAAATCGCATTTTCGGAAACGCTTATTATCCCAATGAGCCAAGCATTGCCATATCGCAAATCGATTCGAATGCAATTGTGGCGGCGGCCAACATCAACAATATGTACAATTCAACCGACCAAGGCAAAACGTGGAAGGAGCGAAAAATACAGTCTTTGTATGGAATTTGGGGAGACCCTGTGCTGCACAGTGATCAGGACGGACAATTCTATTTTCTACATTTATCCCGAACGAGTGGTGAGGGTATGCATAAAAAGTACCGATTTATTGATCGCATCGTGGTTCAAACTTCTCAAGACAGTGGACGAAGTTTCAACGATGGAACTTTTTTAGGGTATAACGAAGGTAAAATGCAAGACAAGCCTTGGATTAGTACGGATGATGGCGCAGCATCTCGTTTTTATAACAATGCCTATGTAACATGGACTGAATTTGACCAAATAAACAGTAAGAAGCGCAAACACAAAAGTAGAATACGATTTTCAAGCTCTTCCAATAAGGGAGATAAATGGTCGGAAGCGATTACAATTTCTGATGAAACGGGAGATGCTGTAGATGACGACCATACCTTGGAAGGAGCCACTACAGCGGTGGGCGATTCTGGAATTATTTACTGCGTTTGGGCAGGCCATTATAAATTGTATTTCGACAAAAGCACTGATGGCGGTAGAACTTGGGGGAAGGATCGGATAATTGCAAATCAGGAAAGTGGTTGGGCCATGAACATCGATCACGTGCAACGCAGCAATGGAATGCCGTTTGTGGTTTGCGATCAATCGAACGGTCCATTCCACGGAAGAATTTATGTGGTTTTTGGCGACGACAAGTTTGGTGATGCTGATGTTTTTCTGATGCATTCGGACGATCGAGGCAAAACCTGGAGCAATCCAACCCGTGTAAATGGTGATTTAGTTGGGAATGGGAAAGACCAATATCTTCCAAACATTGCTTTAAATCAAACATCGGGCGAGCTGGCTATTTTGTATTACGATCGGAGATTGAGCCCAAAGAACGTATTTAACGACGTGGTGGTCGCAATTTCCAAGAATGGAGGTGAAAACTTTGTGGAGACGCGATTAAATACGTTGTTTTATTCGCATCATGGTGCTCGTACTTTTTCGGGCGACTACATCGATTTGGATTTTGTGAACGGGCGTATTGCAGCCACATGGACTGGGTTTGTACAAATTCCTCGGGTGTATGCATCATGTTTTAACGCGGCCAATATCAATAACACGGAGTTGATGTACGCATCGAATCAATTTGTAAGCTATACAGAATATGAAGGTGACCAAATAACGGAGCATTTTCGAACCAATCAGAATGCAGACATCACAGTGTTTTATCAAACTAAGTTACGGCGCAAAAAGTATCGAAAAACCATTACTTCAGAACACCATATAGAATGTGTAAATGGAACGGAATTAACGGAATCATCGATCTCTTTTCCGTATTCAAGAGGCATGATATTAAAAATTGAGGTGAGAGATAAGTCGGGCACCCGAATTTATGACGTTGTGAAGGCAAAGAAAGGAAAGAAGTAAGCCACGAGTACCTGGATACTTATATCAAAAACAGGAACGCTTTGCTGAGCCTAGGATAAATCTGAAACAGTAATTGATTATTAGTGGCAAAAAGCCGTATTTTGCGGACTATTTTAAAAAAATGGCAACAAACAGAAACGAGGAATCAGGAGTAATAATGAAAATCCAAAAGCGGTCAGGATGTCTGCTTTTTGTTATAGGTGCAGCAATGCTTGCATTTGTACTTACGGATTTATTAGGAAGCAACACCAGTTTATTTGGACAAACATCAAATGTTGTTGGAGTTATTGCGGGAGAAGAAATTAGCTACGACGTTTATGCGGCAAAGGTTGACAAGTTAAAAGAGCTGTACTCAAAGAATGGAGGGAACTATCCAGATGAGCAGTTTAGAGAAATGGCATGGAACCAGATGTTGCAGGATAAAGTTTTTAAGAAAGAACAATATCAGCTTGGTTTGCAAATTACGCCAGAAGAATTAGCAGATCTAACTACAGGCGCTAATCCGGACCCAATGGTGATTCGGAACTTTCAAGACCCGGAAACTAAGCAGTATAATCCAAGTACATTGATTAAGTTTCTAGAAGTAGATATTCAAGACGATCCAGAAAAATATTCGGCTTGGTTGAACTTTGTAGAAATTCCATTAATTGATCAAGTGGAGAGTAACAAGTACGACAAGATGGTTAAATCTGCCGTATATGTTACCACTTTAGAAGCGAATGTTCGATTTGAAGAAGAGCAGAACGAAATAAGTGGATTAGCTGTTGGTTTGCCGTATTCTACGATTGCCGACTCCACCATTTCATACGATGATTCAGATTTGAAGTCGCATTTGAAAAAGAACAGTGCTAAGTATCAGCAAACGGCCTCGCGCGACATAGATTTTGTTGTGTTGAATGTATTTCCAAGTAAGGAAGATTCTGCGGTAGCTTACAAATGGGCGAACGACAAAAAAGAAAAATTTGCGTTGGCTGAAAACGACAGTATTTACATCGGACGTGTTCGATCTTCCACCCAATATAACCCAGAGTTTTTAACGCGAGGAAGCTTGCCTGCCGCGCTAGAGCAGCAATTGTTCTCAGTAGAATTAAAAACGGTAATTGGGCCCATCCTAAACAAAGAAACAGGTTCTTATGGCCTTTACAAGGTAACAGAGGAGGGTCGCGATACGATTGCTCAGATGCGTGCAGAGCACTTAATTCTGCCTGCACCAAGCATTGAAAATGAGGCATCCGAGCTTGCCAAGGCAACGATCTTAATGAACGACCTTAAAGCAGGACGGAAAGATTTTGCAACGGAAGCCAAGAATAACTTTGATGGAACGGCCGATAAAGGAGGGGATTTAGGTTGGATTAAAGAAACAGGATTTTCAACGCTTCCTGAGGAAATTAAAACTCAAATGTTTAAAAGCAGTGCTGGCGATTGGTTCGTTAAAAAAACAAACCGAGGCATACACATTGTTCATATTACACAGGGCAAATCATACAAAACCATTAAGGTGGGTATTGTTGACAAGCTAATTGTACCGGGTATGGAATCGGATCGTGCGGTGGAAAGAGTTGCCGGCGAGATTCAATACCAAGCACAAAATAACGAAGACTTTGAGGCGGTTGTCGAGGCACAGGGAAGCAGAATACGCGTTGGAGCAAATATTTCACCAAGCAATCCATCCATTCAAGGTATTGCTGATGCTGATGACGTTAAAACAATTACACGTTGGTTGTTTAATGACAATACAGAAGAGGGCAATATATCGGATGTATTTAGACTTCAAAACAAATACGTGGTTGCTAAGGTGGTGGCCATCCGCGAAAAAGGGACTGCCAGTTTGGACAATATGCGCGATGTGATCATGCAGGATTACTTGGTTGAAAAGAAGTCTGAAATATTGATTAAGAAAATTAATGAAGCCTTGACAAAAGCAAGCGATGCAGACGGCTTGGCCAAAGAATTGAGCTCAGTAGTTCGGCAAATCCCTGCCAGCAGCTTTGCTTCTCCTCAGCTCACCAGCATTGGTAACGAACCTCAAATTCAAGGTGCATTTTTTGCCATGAAAGAAGGCGAAAATACGGGTGCTATTAAGGGTCAGACCGGTGTTTACGTTGTTTGGCATATGGGTGCGGTTCAAACGGGAGATAAGATGGAGTTCGATGTTGAAGAACGCAAGGTGATGTTAAACCAAGAAACCAGTCAAATGATTGATGGTGGAGTGTTAGAAGCCATCCGAGCAAAAGGTAACGTCGAAGATTTTAGATATAAATTCTTTTAAACACTTATTTTGAATTGAGAAAAAGGCAGTCTATTTCGACTGCCTTTTTTATTTATGTAGTATTTTGTCTTTTTAATTTTTGGAAATTGAACGTTGTACTCTTACCCGGATTTTGTGAATCAAAGCAGCTGTGGGAAACACAGATTGATAAATTATCAGAAGAACACAACCTATTGGTGTTGGATTTACCGGGCTTTGGGGAGTTCTCTAACATCGATGGGCTTCATTCTATGAACGAAGCCGCCGTATATGTTCTAAAGTGCATGGATGATGCAGCAATGGAAAAAGCGGTGGTTCTGGGTCACTCAATGGGAGGGTATATTGCATTGGAAATGCTCTTTAAAGCACCCGAGCGATTACTGGGCATTGGTTTAATTCACGCTCATGCACAGGCAGATTCAGAAGAAAAAATAATGAATCGTACGAGGACCATCAAGCTTATAAAAAGCGTTGGTTCAGATTCGTTTCTTAAAATGTTCAGAGCATCGTTGCTTTCGAATCAAAACTTGGGCAATATGAACTGTGTAGAATGGGTAAAAAAAATAATCGTTAATCCCAATCCTCAGGCAATCATATCTTATTCAACCGCCATGATGAATCGAGAAAATAGACTTGAATGCATAGCACATGCCAATAAACCAGTGCTTTTTGTGTTGGGTAAGCACGACAAAATTATACCAACTAAGTTGGTATTAGATCAAGCGTCATTGATTGATGGAGCCATGATTCATCTGCTCACCCATTCTGGGCACATATCTCAATTGGAAGAGCCAGAAGAGTGCCTAACAGCCATTATGGGCTTTCTAAATGAGGTGAGTGCTGTGTAATAACGTGAGTTCGATTAATCTTTTAAAATTCAGAATATGAATCGAACTCAGGTTAAGTGCTGATGCAATCTTTGCATATATTTGTTTTATGCCTTTTTACCGTTACACCTTGCTGCTTTTTAGTTTCCTGTTAATCAGCGGAATTTTTCAAAAGACTTGGGCTCAAGAGGCTAAAAATTTTACCGCAACCGACGTCAATGGTCGGGTTTGGAATCTTTTTGAAGAACTTAATAAAGGTCATACAGTGGTTCTTGATTTTTTCTTTGCCGATTGTACACCTTGCCAAAGTCTTACCCCTTCGATGTCGGAATTGTTTACCGATTATGGAGGTGATACGGGTAAGATCGTTGTTTTGGGAATAAGCAATCGAGATAACGATACCACATTGAGAAGGTTTGAAGCGGACTATGGAGGAGAATACCCTTCAATTGGCATTGAAGGAGGTGGAGACACAATTACGAATCTGTATACTTCTTGGTTTAGCTTTAATGGTTGGCCAACGTATGCGGTTGTTTGCCCAAATCGCAATATTGTTTGGAATTTAGAACGAAAGGTTGGTTTTGAAAAAGTGCGCGAAGCCATCGATGCTTGTCCAAGTTTGGGCGTGGGTGAAGCAGCTGATGACCAGATGCTTTTAACCTATCCCAATCCAACCACTGGACCTGTATTTATTCCGCTGGAAGGGGTGAGTTTGGCAGCGACAAAATTGCTGGTTTATAATGCAAATGGCAAGAATGTAGCGGTAAATTCAAACTTTTTTGAAGACGGTATTCGCCTGAATTTATCCAACCTTTCAGCTGGATTTTACGTAATCCACCTAACGAATAATGGTACCTTGTACCACAGTAAAATATTAATAGAATAATGTAAAGGATATGAGTTTAAATAAAATTGCAATCATCGGATTCTTAATGGCGATTTTGCCAACAAGAAGTTCAGCACAAATTGATATTACTTGGTCGGATGAAATTGAGGTAAACGGTAATTTTGATTATGGGTTTTCGAGGCCCAAGCTTGCATTAACCTCCAATGGAGATCCGGTGGTTATGTGGGGAAAACGAAACAATCTCGACGTGTACGTTTCGCGTTATAAGGATGGCAAGTTTCTAGAACCGGTAAAGGTTACTCCAAACGGCATAAGCGCTTTC
>JBLHHI010000096.1:0-13531 GCA_047614125.1 Bacteroidia bacterium
TAAAAATCGTTCAAAATAGCCCGCTATTTTTTCACAATTTTCATTCGCATCTCACTATTGACAAGCGTTCTGAACCGCAAGGATTAATCGAACTCAGGTTCAAAGATACAAAATATTGATTTTAGATTTGACGTCGCATTGTCGTCAGAGGTAATTTGACCCCAACAATACACACTTTAAGCGCATCATTCGCTAAACTTAGTTCCTTTTGAATCAAAAAAATATCGGACTTTTGACCCATGCATGCATACGACCTGATTATTGCTGGCTCGGTAGCCATAATACTGTCCTACATCTTTTCCGAAATCAGCCGAAAAACAAATATCCCATCGGTACTGATGCTCATATTAACGGGCATTTTAGCTGGATTGGCATTTCATACCATAGACCGCTCATTATTGGCCCAACCGCTCGAAGTTTTGGGTACGGTGGGTCTGATCATGATTGTTTTGGAAGGCGCACTCGACCTCGAGTTGAGCAAAGAAAAGCTCCCCCTCATAAAGCGTGCAACGGGCATGGCCTTAATTGGCCTGGTTGGTTCTATTTTGGTTATTGGATTGGCCATTTTTTATGTTTTCGATTTGTCTATATGGATCTCGTTATTGTACGCCACTCCACTCTCGGTAATAAGCAGTGCCATTGTAATTCCCAGTGTAGACCCTCTGGATGAACGCAATAAAGAATTTTTGATTTACGAAAGTTGCATTTCCGACATCTTAGGCATTATGCTCTTTTACTTTTTTATTGGCATGCTCGACAATCCAAATAAAGGCGAAGAAATTGCAAAGTTTAGCATGAATTTGGTAACCACCATTGTTATCTCAACCATTACCAGTTTTGGGCTTATCGTTTTGTTCAAATACATCAAATCGAAGGTTAAGATTTTTCTTTTCTTGGCCATTCTAATTGTGCTCTATGCCATTGAGAAACAACTGCATTTGAGTCCGCTAATTCTCATCCTTTTGTTTGGCCTTATGCTAAAAAACAATCAACTGATTTTTAGAGGCCAATTTGCCAATCTAATTAGCAAGATGGAATTAAAGTTGATGGAACGCAACTTTCACATCATTACACGCGAAACTTCCTTTGTTTTGAGAACGTTTTTCTTCATCATTTTTGGTCTGTCTATGGTTCTCAAGTCGTTGCTCGATTATAGAGCACTCTTGTTAAGCATTGTTATCACCGGATTTATATTCCTTGTTCGATGGCTTTTGCTCAACTTGTTCGACAAGAAAAACATCCCATCCTTAATTTACATTGCACCCCGTGGATTGATAACTGTTCTGTTATATTACTCCATTCCAGGCAAATACGAATCCATGGCATTCCCAGACAGCATTATTCTTTACGTGGTTATTTTCACCAGCATAATTATGTCGGTTGGATTAATAAAATCTGGATTTACGAATGCTGAACCCAAGAAAGATTTGGAATTGGAGGAGGGCTTATCGGATTAACACCCAAATACAAACACAGCATCTGTTGTAGTGGTGCTGTAGAATTCCTCCATTTTTATCCTATCTTTGTTACGATATGAAACTATCGACCGTTGTAACTGCAATCGTGCATCAGGTTAAACTACTTGTCCTTTTAATTTTCATTTTTGCCGATGTATCTCCTTCGCTGGGTTGCACAGGTTTGAACGTTTCGTTGAGTGCAAGTGCAAGTTCGGGTTGTTGGCCAAACCAGCTTGCCGTTGCAAACAAATCAACAGGATCTAGGGCATCTACCGCTACCTACCAACTTTTTATAAACAACTCCTTTATTGGCTCAAAAACAGGCACTTCCGATACATTTTTTACCAATACATATCGCGGAATACTGCGAATAACCCTAAAGAGCATCGACACCAATGGGTGTGTAGATTCGGCCGTTTCTTTTTTTAATTCTACGCGTTACTTAGTCAAGTTTCGAAATTTTATTGGTTTGTATTCAACCACTCCAGAATTTGTGAATTGCATTTCAAAGGCCACCGATTCTGATTCATTTCCAGTTGTTACCTTTAGCCAAGACTCGCTTCAAAATCTGAAGATTAATTGGGGCGATGGCACCATCGACTCGTATGGATCCGGAGTTTCACCAACAGATAGTCTGAAACATCTTTATACTCAAACGGGATCATTTCAAGTTATTTTGTCGTATGCCGACAGTCTGGGATGCGCCGATACGATTTATGCATTAGTCATCAACGAGCGGGTTCCTACCGCTGGAATCGTTGGGCCCAATTCGGGGTTTAATATTGGGTGTGCTCCATTTTCAATCACGTTTTCCAACAACAGTAAGAACATATCGAATGGTACAACCTTTCTGTGGTCTTTTGGAGATGGTGAGCTCCGAACCCTGAATTATTCAACTTATAATGATTCGACAACCCACACCTACACCAACAACCTGTGCGGAGGTACTGTTCAGCTCACTGCCAGCAACGCTTGCGGATATTCACTCACCACTTGGAACCCCATTCACATATCCAAAAAAGATGTTTCAGCCTTTGTAATCGATAGCAGCAATTGCGATCCTTCTGGCTATTACGAATTCACCAATTTTGCCACCGACAGCTTTTGTTTAATCCCCGATAACAAATCGTATTATTGGGATTTTGGCGACGGAACCAATTCGGGCTGGATTTCATCAAAGGCCAAACAATTTCACAGCTATGCCAATCAAGGCCCTAAAACGGTTTGCCTAATATCTAAAAATGGATGTGGGAGCGACACGTTTTGCTACGATTTTGATGCCATGTATTGGCCGGTTGCTGGGTTTATATTGGATACTACAAAAGGTTGCTCGCAGGTTGAGGTTACCGCTACAGATACCAGCATCGGTTTTAAAACAACCCGACTCTGGGATTTTGGCGATGGATCTTATTCAACCAACAAAACCGTTAAACATACCTACACAAAACTGGGCACGTACACGTTAAAATTATCGGTTACCAATGTATGTGGAACTTCTACCAAAACAGAAACCATTATTGTATACAATCCACCAAAGGCTGCATTTACAGGTGCGAACGACGGATGTGCGACCCATCAAGTGCAACTATCCAATGCTTCCACAACAGACTTTCAAAGCACTGTTAGCTACCATTGGTTTTACGGAAATGGGCAAAGCTCCACCGGGTCAAATGCGCAGCAACAAAACTATTCGGATAGTGGAACCTACGAACTCATGCTCATCATGTCGGATAGCTGCGGAGCTGACACCTTTCTTGATGACGTTCGCGTTGACTTATACCCAACAATATCCATCCTATCCGACACCTTGCTTTGCACCTTCGACAGCATTCTATTTGTCAACAAATCAACCAATTACGACCAGCAGACTATAAATTTTGGGGATGGAAGCAGTACTCATAATTTCACATCCGACACGATTAAGCATGCCTACAAAAATGGTGGTCGTTATTTGATTACCATCAATTCTGGCAACAAAGGCCGATGCTTTATTCAAGATACTTTTAGCATTGTGTTATTGACCAACGCTAAATCGGGCTTTTCCTTCGATGCTTCGCTAAAATGTGCTCCAGCGTCTTTTGTGTTAACCAATACCAGCAACGATGCCAATACGTTTTGGTGGTATATAAACGATTCACTGTTTTCCCGAAATTCCAATCCACCACCCGTTATGATAGCTACGGATACTACTCTATTTAGCATCAAGTTGGTGGCACTCGATTCGAACAAATGCTATAAAGACAGCACCATCGATGTTGGTTTTACCCCAAAAGACCCGGTTGCCATCTTTGTGAATGACGTGGATTCCATTTGTGTTCAAATTAGGGATAGCCTGCATGCGGCCTCCTTGCATACGTCGATCAATTGGTGGGAAGTTGGAGGACAATCCACTCAAGATTCGTTTTACGTTTTTACCCAAGCCATCAATAAAGATTCGTTTTACCTATTGCGTTTAATTGCCCAGAATTGGTTCGGTTGCACAGATTCGGTTGATGGATATCGCAAGCTTTACCCAAAACCTCTTACCCGTTTTGTTGTTTCAGATACGGCAGGATGTGGGCCTTTAACTACCCAATTTACAAATCTCTCTACCCCGTTGGATACAGGCTCAATTAACATTATGAGCTTTGTTTGGAACTTTGGCAACGACTCGATTTCAAGCAACCAAAAAGTTGGGAATCAGACGTATCTGAAATCAAAAACTGCGGATACAATGTATAATGTAACCCTCATCGGAATTTCTGAGCACGGGTGCCAAGATACGAATTCGCATTCCATAACCGTATTTTCAAACCCCTTAGTTGCTTTTCGTTTGTCGGATACCGCGGGTTGTGGACCCTTGCAAGTTTCAACCCAAAATATTTCCAACGCCAAAAATGGCGAAACGCAATCCAGTCTTAGGTTTTTGTGGGATTTTGGAAATGGAGAGCAAGCCACCTCCATCGATTCAGCAATGCGCTACACGCCAAGTCTTGACAAAGACACCTTTTATACCATGCGGTTGTATGGAACCAGCTTAAAGGGCTGTGCAGACAGTGCTTCTCAAATTATTCAGGTGCATCCAAAACCATTGGCACGATTTGCCATGAATGTAAATGAAGCTTGCCACCCGGTTATCGTTTCATTCACAAATACTTCGTTGACCTATGATACTTCAACTCTTACAGATATGTCTTTTACCTGGACTTCGTCGGCTGGGTTTATGCATCAAGACACCAATTTTATGGCCACCTTCAATCAAGCCAACTTTACAGATACAACCTATTGGATACAATTAATTGCAGCCAGCGAACACGGATGTTTAGATACCCTTACCAAAAACGTTCTGGTTCATCCACTGCCCAATGCCATTTTTTCTTCAAGCGTCGATTCCGGCTGTGGACCTCTTACTGTGGATTTTAAAAATTTAAGCTTGCTCAACGATACGAATTATTGGGATTTAGGCTCTGGATTTAGTGATTCACCTGCCGACACAATGGAAACTTTTAATCACGTTCCACTCAAAGACACCACGTATCGCATTTCGCTATATGTTAAAACTCGATATAATTGCTTTTCCGACACCGTTCTTAAGGACATCGTAGTGAAAGCGCAACCCATTGCAGATTTTACAAAAAATACGGACACTGCGTGCTATTACGATCCAATTATTTTTACGAATACATCAACAGGGGCGCAAACATATAAGTGGCTGCTCGGTGATGGTAACACATCCACCAAAACGAGTCTAACCCATTGGTATTCAGAACAAAATGACCCATATTCCTTTGCCATCTATACGGTTAAGCTCTACGCCCTAACGCCCTATGGTTGTACCGATTCTACAAACTCGCCTGTGGTAATTCGACCGTATTCAATTGCCCAGATTAACACCACCCTTGATTCGGCGTGTTCTCCACTAAACGTAGACTGGAGCAACGGGTCAACTAATAATGTATTCAATGCCTGGGATTTAGGTGATGGTGATTCTTCCAACCAACCAAATCCAAATCATACGTATTCAAACATTTCGAATGTGGTAAGAACTCGAAGAGTAATTTTACATATTTTGAACATTCAAGGCTGCATCGATTCGGATACAACGTACTTCAGTTTACTTCCCGAACCCGAGGCAGAATTTCACCCCTTTCGGCTTTCTGTCTGTGATTCGGGGTATTTTAAATTGATAAATACCAGCATAAACAATGCCTTCAACAATTGGCAACTGTTGGGAAAAACAAGCACCAAAAATGAGCCTACAGAGCTCTTTGCTCGGAGTACCTTAGCCGACACCACACATTTGGTACAGCTCATTGTTCGAAATGGATATCAATGTTCGGATACCACCGAAAAGAACATATCCATTAATCCTTGGCAAACCGTTCAGTTCGACACCGCTGCCAATTACAAACGTTGTGTTTTGCAAAATCAACGATGGACCGATGCGTCCAGCTTCACGACCTTTTATCGTTGGAAGTTTGGAGATGGTGCGGAAAGTGTAGATCAGCATCCCACGTATTTTTATAAAGCACCCGGCCTTTATACAGTTGAATTAGTGGGCTACGACAAAAATGGATGTGCTGATTCCGTAATTTCGGTAAAGAATATTGAAGTGGTTGAGCGCCCAATTTCGCTCTATCAATACGACCCCCCCTTTTCAAAACTGCCCAACTCTACCATTAATTTTACGAACTTAAGTACTCCCGCAAATGGTTTAAATTTTTTCTGGGACTTTGATGATCAGGGCGTTACATCCAACGTTAAAGACCCTCAACACACTTTCTCAGATTCGGGAACGTACATTGTATCTTTGATTGCCACCAATCTGATCTGCTCTGATACCTCCGAACAAAAACTATACATTGAGCCACACGCACCTATTTCAAATTTTAGCATCAGCAGCTCGATGGGATGTAAACCCTTTACGGTTCAGTTCACAGAAAGTACCATCCATGCCAATACCTTTAGATGGTATTTTGACGATGGCACCGAAAGCAGGGAAGCCAACCCTAGGCATACTTTTGAACGAGAAGGCAAATACACCATAACCCTCATTTCGTATGGCCCTGGCGGAGCAACAGATACGAGTTCTACCGACTTAATTGAAGTTTATCCAAATCCGTTTGCCGATTTTGTGGTTACACCCGTGGTTCACTTTTTGCCAAATCCAATCTTTTCGACCTATAACACTTCCGTAGGATCACAAAGCTATTTGTGGAATGTACTTGCCGACCGCAATGGAGAATTGGTATTTGAATCGACGCATAAAGACACCTCCTTTATTTTACATGATACCGGAACGTTTACGGTTAAACTATTGGTTACCAATGAGTTTGGATGCAAAGACACCTTAGCCAAGCTCAGATATTTACATGTTCTTGCGGGTGGACATGTATACATTCCCAATGCATTTACACCTCATAATTCCGACGACATAAACGCTGGTTTCAAGCCCCTAATGAGTGGCGTAAAGGAAGATGGATACTTGTTTAGAGTTTACAATAGATGGGGCGAAAAGCTTTTTGAAACCTCCAACTTAAACCAGGCTTGGAATGGCAAGGTAAACGACGAAGAAGTTCAATTGGGTATGTACATCTACACTGTTAAGTACCGTTTGCACATCGGAACGGAGCACAAAGAAAATGGCACCGTAACAGTGCTTCGATAAATAATCTTATCGTTTTTCGATGGGCACGTACGGACGAGCTGCAGGGCCTGTGTAAATCTGACGTGGACGGCCAATTGGCTGAGAATCATCGCGCATTTCTTTCCACTGGGCAATCCAACCTGGCAGTCGGCCCATGGCAAAAAGAACCGTAAACATTTGAACTGGGAATCCCATTGCACGATAGATAATTCCAGAATAGAAATCTACGTTCGGAAACAATTTACGTTCAATAAAGTAAGGATCGGCTAAAGCAGTTTCTTCCAATTCTTTGGCAATGTCTAGAACAGGATCACTTACACCCAGCTTTTGCAAGATGTCATCACACGATTTCTTGATAATGATGGCACGTGGATCGTAGTTTTTGTAAACTCGGTGTCCGAAGCCCATTAATCGGAAAGGATCGTTTTTGTCTTTGGCTTTATCGATGTACTTCTTAGCACCACCGCCATCGGCTTTAATGGCTTCCAACATCTCTATAACCTTTTGGTTAGCACCACCGTGCAATGGACCCCACAGGGCGGCAATACCCGCTGCAATACAAGCGTATAAGTTTGCATGCGATGATCCAACAATTCGTACCGTTGAGGCCGAACAATTTTGTTCGTGATCTGCGTGTAAGATGAGAAGTTTATTCATGGCCTCCACGTAAATTGGGTCGATGTCGTAATCTTCCGTTACGTGTTTAAAGGTCATGTTTAAGAAATTCGATGCGTAATCGAGGTTATTTTTAGGATAAATGATTGGATGACCTACCGCTTTTTTGTGCAACATGGCAACAATGGTGGGCATCTTGGCCAATAAACGAATGAAGGTACGCTCTTGATCCGTTTCTGAAATGTTTGGATTTAACGAATCTGGATAAAAAGAAGACAACGAAGAGATCATGGCGATAAGCTGACCCATTGGGTGCGAACCTGTTGGCCAAGCCTTAAAGATGTTCTCCATATCTTCGTTTACCAAAGTATGATGACGTATTTGGTAATCCCAATCTGCGTACTGTTCTGCATTTGGAAGTTCTCCTTTAATTAACAAATAGGCCACTTCTAAGAAGGTGGCATTTTGTGCCAACTCTTCGATGGAATACCCACGGTGGCGTAAAATTCCTTTTTCGCCATCCAAATACGTGATGGAACTTTGTGTACTTCCAGTGTTTTTAAAACCCACATCAACCGTAACGGCCCCCGTTGCATTTCTGAGAGAAGAAATATCAATTCCCACTTCATTTTCTGAACCAATAATTAAAGGAAGATCTACCTCTTTCCCTTGCAACGATAAATGAGCTGTGTCCGACATTGATTGTTTGTTTTTTAGGTTCTGCAAAATTAGATTTTATTATTAAAAAATATGAGCATAATACACATTAATTACCAAAGGTGGAAGAACTTTCAATGATTCCCTTCAAAGCATTGACTAACAAGTCTTTATGAGAATATTTTTATTCGCAAAAGTTCTGCAAATCGGTTTAAAAATGCATTGAACAGTCATATCCCGATAAATTTTATCATTACAACCAATTTTCAATAAATTTGTTCACTTAACCCATTCACTTTTATCTCAAGTTTCATGACGGAGCGAATCCAAACCATAATTGCCGGATTAAACACAAAAGCCGGTGTTAAGCAAAAAGTGTATAAGCGCACGTCAGACGTGTTCAACACCCTAAAAAATCAGGCTCAAAAATTGGTTTCAAAAATTGATCCAGAGGTAAAAGTGGTAAGCCCAGAGGTGGAAACCGTAGTCAACGACTATGGCGACTTTGAGTTTCATCTAAAATTCTCGGGAGATACCGTCGTGTTTCTTATGCATACAAATGTGTTCACTTTTCCACCTAATCACGGTGTAAGTAAATCAAAATACATCAAGCAAGAGCCCAACCGTGGTTATTTCGGTATGATTCAGGTGTACAATTTTTTAAGTGATTCAATAAAATATAATCGATTAGGAGATCCTGGATATTTGCTGGCGCGCATCTATATAAACAATGAAAATCATTTCTATGTAGATGGTAAGAGACAACTTGGTTTTTTGTATAAGAATGTAGAAAAACAGGAAATATCCGATGATGTACTTTGCTCCATCATTGAGCAATGCATTCTCTATTGCATCGACTTTGATCTATACGTTCCTCCAGCAGATTCGTTTGAACAAATTACCATTCAAGAAAAGAATTACTTTAATAATCCTACTGGATTAGCTACGGGTAAAAGGCTAGGATTCAAAGTTATTAATCGTGCCAAGCAATAAATTTTTTACCGCACCTTTAGTGGTGTTAATGGTTTTTACGGCCCTGTTGGTTGGTTCAGGGTGTGCCATAAAACATCGCAACATTCCCAGAACATGGAGCTCACCGCTGAGTAAAATCAAACAAAAAACCATTCCGCACACCCAGTTTTCAAAAAATCCAATCTTACATGCTGATTTTGAGTTTACTGCGCCTCTCGATTTAGTAAGCCCCGCGCCAACTTTGTTTAATGAAATGGGTACTCCTGGCACGTTCCCGATGCCCCACAACAGCGATTCGGAAGGCCTTAAAGATCATTCGTTTTGGGCACCAAACTATGTCAAAACTGTTCCTATTCAAGAATATAAAAATGTTCTTGTAGTTGATACTTCGCTTGCATCCAAGGGATATGAGCCAAAAAAGAAGAAAAACAAATCAGCCGTCGTCATTTTTGGTGTTGCTCTAGCCGCCAATGTTTTGTTTCTCGCGGCATCTGGCATATCGCTTATCATGCTATTTCTCCTCTTATCTTTTGCCTTTATTCTCTTCATTTACCTGATGTCGAAGCTCATTACCGAAATGAAAAGCAGACCGGTTCGATATAAACCGGATCGAAAAATTGATCTTAAACGGGAAGATCAATTTCGAAAAAATTCTCGAGTAGCGACGCGCTTTTTTAAGATTGGTGTGGCCTTGGTTTTGTTGGCGAGCTTGTTTGCTCTTGGCGAAATTTACGCCCTTTTCATTTTCTTTGGATTTGTTGGACTATTTACTCTGATGGCAGGCATTCTTATTTTGATTATCAACCTTGTGCTAAAACTAGTCTGAGTCGTTAATTCAAAATGGCAACAAAGTTATGCTTTGCTTGGCCCGTTGTTGCTTAGGGCTTGCGCACGGTTGAAGCTTGGCTTGTGCGCAAGGAAAGCACCTTTTTGCGAACGAAGCGTTTTTGCCTGCCTTCTGGTAGGCAGGTGCACTTTTTCTCCGTAAAAAAGCGCATGCCTATTATAGGGCCAAAGACGAACTGCCTTGCAGTTGTCTTGATCCAGACTAAAGCGTCTGGGCCAAAGATGATACATGTCTCGATCCAGACTGCGCAGCACGTGTGGGTGGCAAGAGCTCTAAGCGACAATAAACCATGTGCATTGATTAAGGATGCAAAAGAACTCACTCGGCAGGAGCCAAGTTTACATGCCGAAGTAAACATAGGCAGGCCCGTGTCTTTTGCGGAAAACTTAAGTTTGGTTGACTAAATGTTGTGTGAAGGAGCTGTTATAGGACTATAGGGCTGGTAAGCCCAAAGCGACCGTACAAAAAAAACGTACTTAAATCACAAGTTAACCTCCAGTCGAATGTTTATGACGCTGCAAGGTCTTAATTCCCAACGAAGAAAGTTGATAATGGTAGTCGTTCATGAAATCCGTATCATAACCCAAGCTGCGAACCAAATCACCATTCTGGTTTAGGAGCAGTGGATACACCAATTCATCGTGCATGAGCTGCTTTAACACATCAGCAATCACGTGCTTATTATCCGTTAGCGTGCACTCCGAAACGATGTTGGCAAAGTTCTCTGGGAAGATGAGTAAATCCAAAATTGCTGCGTTTATTTCATCCATTAATTATCGTTCGATCTTTCCATGTATACGGCAAAATTAAGCTTAATGCTGCCGTGAAAACAATGTAATAAGGATGGAGCAATTCTGCCAACCACAAATATTTCATAAGATGCTCTTTTTGAAAAGTTTTAGATACGGAGGAAAATAATCCATAGTCTACCAAAAATTTCATCATCCATGTCACAAGCACCAAGGCCCATAACCCCGCGGAAGAAAACAAAATTGCAGCAATTGGGCTCATGGCAAAAAATACGTAACACAGCGTTAGCAAAAAAGTTAAATAGCTTCCTGGCTCCCCAATGGTACGCTTGTTTTTAGATGCCCACCGGATGCGCTGTTGAACGAAAGCCTTAAGGTTCGGCGACATCTGAGTTTCCACTAAGGCTGCCCTGTTTTTCGCATAGCCGATGCGATATTCAGGTTGTTCGGCAATTTTTTTTAACAGAAAGATATCATCTCCGCTGGCTTGGTCATATCCGCCTTTTGCATCGTATCCGTTTAATTGATTAAATGCACTTTTTCGATACACCATATTGGCTCCGTTGGCCAACAAAGGAAGGCGCAGTTGGATGGTAGATCCAGCCATAGCCGTTAAACTCAATAAGTCCAATTCGACCGCCTTAGACACCATGGCATTTCGTGGCAGATAAGAAACCGGGCCACAAAGCAAGTCTTCTTCATCGGTAAGCTGCATTGCCAAAAGCCATGTAGCGGGCAGCCTACAATCTGCATCGGTGCTGGCAATTTGATCAAAGGTGGCGTGTTTTACCCCCAACATAATGCCCTCTTTCTTAGCCGATTTTGTTTGTTTATGCAAGCTAAATACCTTGCCTTGTCCAAAATCTTTAACAAATTGATCTGCTATTTTCTTGGTATCATCTTCCGAATCATCATCAATTATGATTACCTCCAACAATTCACTTGGGTACTCCAAATGGGTTATGTCGAGCAATAAGTTGGGCAAGAAGCGTGCTTCGTTTCTGGCAACAATAATTAAGCTTACTCCTTTCAATGCCACGTTATTTTCAACTATTTTTCGATTGGGCAGTGCCTTCCAACCACGGAAAATAAAGGCCACAATCCATACATAGATGCAGGCAAAAATCAAAACAAGGATGTTGAACCACATCATCTTCGTTGTTTTCGTTTAAATGAGAGCTTAGATGAGGTGAGGAAGACTAAACCTAAGAGAGCCGGCAAGATTACATTTGCAAGCCACAAATACGTTGTTGCAAAAATCAGTTCTTGGCCATAAACACTGAGGGGTATTAAATAGATTATTATGGCTCCACGAATGCCAATTTCGCTCAAAGCAATGGTTGGAATGAGTGTTTTAACATAGAAGTAGATGGGAATGACGAGCGCCAAAGTACTAAGTGTAATGTTGGTTTCTGCAATGGGTTTAAGCAAGATGAATAAGGCTGTAAAAAAGGTTAAATAACGAAGAAAACTGATAAAATAACATATAGCCAATGCGCTCTTGGGCGTTGTTGCTAGTGCTGAAATAAAGTGGTCGTATCGTTTTAAAAACGGCACGTGCATAAAAAGTTTTGCCACTAGGTTTGGCAACCAAAAATAGGCAAACACACCGAAGCTGAGCGTGCAGGTAATCCAAAATACATTCCATGCCGTATTTGGAAGAAAGTATGCAATTAAGCAACTGGCACCAATGGTTAGAGTTACGGCCAACTGTGCCATACTGCTCACAATCCCGGTTCCAACAGCCTCTTCTTTAATCGAATCGGGAACCGCCAACATTCTTCCAGCAAACTCACCCACCCCGTTCGGTGTAAACAAGCCAATGGCCACGCCCATAAGCGTTCCTCGAACGGATGCCGCGAGCGATATGGGTCCGTACGGTTTCATGAGCAAATACCATTTAAAAGACTCCAAAAACCAATTTATTGGCATAATGAGCAGCACCCATAATATATTAAATGCGTGTTCATTAAAATACCGTTGACCCTTCTCGTACCAATCAAATACATTGTATTTGAAGAAAAGCTGATGCGTTAAAAAAGCCAGCGCAAATACTACCAGACTCCATTTAATCAGGGCAAAGCTCTTGGAAGATAAAGAAAGTGTGTGGTTATTTTTATCCAATTATTGACTGTAATTTTGACCAATGACCACCCGCTCCATCGACAAATCGTTTGATCGTATTATACTCGGTATTGATCCCGGCACAAATATAATGGGATATGGTGTATTGGGTTGCAACAACAAATCGTACGAATTGATTTCGATGGGTGTGATCAATCTTCAGAAGTACGATACGCACGCCCTAAAATTGAAGAGAATCTTTGAACGTTGTTTGGGATTGATTGAGAGCTACAAACCGGATGAAATGGCTTTGGAGGCACCTTTTTTCAGCAAAAACGTTCAGTCGATGCTCAAGTTGGGACGCGCTCAGGGTGTTGCGATGGCTGCCGCCTTATACCGGGACATACCCATTTTTGAATACGCTCCAAAAAGAATTAAGCAAAGCATAACCGGCAAAGGAACTGCTAGCAAGGAACAAGTAGCTGCCATGCTAAAGAGTTTGTTGAAGTTTGAGGAAATACCTAAAAACTTAGATGCCACGGAT
>JBLHHI010000097.1:0-13403 GCA_047614125.1 Bacteroidia bacterium
GATGGGTAAGGAAAACACCGGGAGATATTTCTTGCGTCAAATAGAAATAGATATTGATACGCAGCAGTTGAACGAGTTTTTGACCGCATACAATTACGGCAGCTACATTGCCGAATTTTTAATAAAGCCCGACAGCACCCACCATCTGGATATCAAAGTTTCGGAAACGAAGAAGGAAATGCTGAAGTTGGAATTGGCGCAAAAGAAACGTCTGTATTTTTTCGAGGCAATCTTGCTCACAATCTTAGTTGGAGCAGGTATTTATGGCGTGTATTCTTCGGTTCGAATTATTTACAGTCTCAATAAGCAACAAAACAATTTCTTGCTTTCGGTTACACACGAATTAAAAACACCAATTGCTTCTATGAAGTTGATGCTTCAAACCATCCAACGAAGAAAGTTGAGCGAAGAAAAGCACGCCGAATTGGTTAATAAGGCAATTGAGAACAGCGACCGACTCAATGAACTTACCGAAAAAATGCTAACGGCCATGCAAATCGAAAATAAGCGGTATACCTATGGTTTTGAGGTTTTTAGCTTAAGCGATATGGTGGAAAGCATGGTTTTGCATTATCAAAACCAAGTGGAGTTAAAAGCATTTGTGGAAGAAGGTGTAAATATCAATGGCGACCCGTTCATCTTGCGCATCTCTATTAACAACTTGGTAGAAAACGCCATAAAATACGGTGATGAGCAACCCATTGAAATTCGTTTACATCAAAATGGGAAACAGGCCGTAATAATTGTTAAAGACCTAGGCAACGGCATACCTGAAAACCAACGCAAACGTATATTTAAGAAATTTTATCGAATTGAAGATGAAGAAGTTCGAGATACAAAAGGGACAGGGTTGGGCTTATACATTGTGAAGCAAACCATAGAAAAACATGGAGGAAAGGTGGAGATTTCTAACAACTCACCACACGGCAGTATTTTTACAGTTTCATTGCCAATTAAAAAAATGAGCAGTCCATGACAATATACTGGACTTCGATTGTCATATTTGATGAAGGTTAACGTCATATTTTTGACGTTGGTCTTACAAATATTTGCAATAAAAGCATCATATTAAGGTTATAGAAATGCAAGCCACATTGGTAAACGATTGGTTTTTAGGAACGTAGATGTGAGTTGCTCGTAAATAAATTAATCTTTAATAGACAGACAGATGAAGAAGAGAATTTTACTCGTTGAAGACGAAAAACACCTTGCCGAAACCATTAAAATAAACCTTGAAATTGATGATTACCATCCCATTGTAGTTTACGACGGGCACAGTGCAATTACCAAGTTTAAGGAGCAACGCTTTGATTTAGTGATCTTGGATATTATGATTCCAAACATTGACGGCATTGCCGTTTGTGAAAACATCCGTTTGCATGATGCCACGGTACCTGTGCTATTTCTTTCTGCAAAAAGCAGCGCGGAAGACCGCATCTTGGGGCTCAAAAAGGGGGGTGATGATTACATGACCAAGCCTTTTAACTTGGAGGAACTCATGTTAAGAATAAAAAAGTTGATTGAACGCAATGAAGATGGCGACAAGAAAATCGTCAGCAGTGAGTACGAATTTGGTACCAACTATGTGAACTTTGTAAGCTACGAAGCACGCGGGAATCAAGGGCAGTTTTCACTAACCAAAAAGGAAGCCCTCTTACTTAAGCTTTTAATCGAAAACAAAAATGAGGTTGTAAGTCGCGAAAAAATCCTGCAAACAGTATGGGGTTACTCCGTTTATCCTTCCACCCGAACCATCGACAATTTTATTCTTGCTTTCCGGAAATATTTTGAACCAGATCCAAAAAATCCAATCTTCTTTAAATCGTTGCGCGGTGTAGGGTATAAGTTCGTAGAAATATAACCACTCACGACCTATATATTTTGTTAACAAGAGTTGCAAATCATTTGTGTATATGATGCGGTAAGCTTGTGCGAATCGTTAATTTTGCCTGCTTTCTCAGCGCATGGAAGACAAAATAATAATTCTAGATTTTGGATCTCAGTACACGCAACTCATTGCTCGTAGAGTTCGCGAGTTAAATGTGTATTGCGAGATTCACCCATTTAATCATTTTCCTTCGTTCGATTCGAACGTAAAAGGCCTTATTCTGTCTGGAAGCCCATGTTCGGTTCGAGATGAAAGCGCGCCCGACGTTGCTTTAGATCTTTTTGCAATGAGCATTCCTGTGTTAGGAGTTTGTTATGGCGCCCAACTCATGGCCAAAAAACTAGGGGGTGAAGTTGAACCTTCTAAACATAGAGAATACGGTCGGGCTAATTTAACAGTTAAAACAGAAAACGCACTTTTAAAAGGCATCGACCTAAGCTCACAAGTGTGGATGTCGCATGGAGATACCATCACGAACAAACCTTCAGAAGTAGATGTAATAGCAAGCACTTCATCGGTAGAAATAGCGGCTTTTAAATACCACGCCAAAGAAGTGTATGGGATTCAATTTCACCCCGAAGTAACTCATTCGGAAGAAGGCAAAAAGATTATATCAAACTTTGTAGTAGGAATTTGTGGTTTGGATCAGGCTTGGACCCCAGCACATTTTATTGAGAATACCACCGCCGAAATCAAGGAAAAAGTAGGCTCAGATCGGGTAATCCTTGGATTGAGTGGCGGCGTTGATTCATCAGTTGCGGCCGCACTTATTCACAAGGCTATTGGCACCCAACTTCATTGCATTTTTGTAAACAACGGACTGTTGCGCAAAAACGAATACCATTCGGTTTTGGAGGCTTATAAAGGCTTGGGCTTAAACGTAAAGGGTGTTGATGCTACCGATTTGTTTCTCAATGCTTTAGAAGGCATTTCTGATCCCGAAACCAAGCGTAAAACCATCGGAAGATTATTCATCGATGTTTTTGATGAAGAATCGAAAAAGGTAGAAGGAGCTAAGTGGTTGGCTCAAGGAACCATTTACCCGGATGTAATTGAATCCGTTTCGGTAAATGGTCCGTCAGCAACCATCAAATCGCATCACAATGTGGGTGGGTTGCCGGAAAAAATGAACTTGAAACTTTTAGAACCACTCAATACGCTTTTTAAAGACGAAGTACGTATTATTGGTTTGGAAGCAGGAGTACCTAAAGCAATCATCGAACGCCACCCATTTCCAGGTCCCGGCTTAGCCATTCGGATTTTAGGAGACATTACCCGTTACAACGTAAATATTTTACAAGAAGCGGATGCTATTTTTATTGACTCTTTGAAGCGTGAAGGCCTATACAATAAGGTTTGGCAAGCGGGTGCAATCTTTCTTCCAGTTCGTTCAGTTGGCGTAATGGGAGACGAAAGAACCTACGAAAACGTTATTTGCTTGCGCGCCGTTAGTTCGGTGGATGGGATGACGGCCGACTGGGTTGATTTACCCAATCGGTTTTTAGCCGATGTGAGCAATACTATAATTAATAACATAAAAGGTATAAACAGAGTTGTTTATGATATCAGTTCGAAACCACCGGCAACTATTGAATGGGAATAAGGTAATACTTCTCCTGTTCATTTTCGTTTCTTTTTCGTGCAATGCTTTTCGGGTAATAGGAGACGTTAAAGCCCCTACAACTCCAAAAATTGAAACCAATGACTCTGAGGATATTTCCGTGGATTTACCCTCAGGTGAAAAACCATTGAAAATGGAAGAAGATGCTATTGTGCCCACCAAACGCATTGTGTTTCATGGACAGAGCTATCAAGTTGCCGCACATAAGTCATCTTTCGATATCGCCCTAATTCTGCCCTTTTATTCGAGCAAAGCCAACATCCCCAATCGAACTGCCGAAATAATGGTGGAATACTATCAAGGCGTTGAAGAAGCAATGCTGCGACTTGAACGCGAAGGATTTAAATGTTCCCTCCATGTATATGATAACGAAAACGACAGCGTAAAGCTAAAATCGATACTTTCTAAATTGCCCAGATCCATCGACTTTATTGTTGGACCTATTTCGGAGCAACATATGCGAATCGTTTCCGAATTTGCCGTGAGCAAGAGAATTGGTGTTTTTTCTCCATTTTCGTCCGTATCCAATCTCGATAATGGGAATACTCGATTTTACAGCACTGCTCCCAGTTCGGCTCACAAGGCCAAAGCCGTGGCTGATTTCTTAAAGGCAAATCACCCCAACCGAAAAGTGTATATCCTAAGAGATGGTGGTGCACATGATAAAGACATCGTTCCACACCTGACCAAAGAACTCACCACAAATGGGATTAAATATGATCTTATAACATACGCGTGGACCAACAATTGGGCAACTTTGCTCACAGGTACTGACACGAACCTAGTGTACATTCCCAGTCATTCTTCTGCCACAGTAACCACTACCATGGGAAAGTTGTACAGTGCTAAGAAAAGGGTTATTGTACTCGGTGAGTATTCTTGGACAGATTTTGCTGACAATGATTTTAAGTTTTGGGATCGATTGAAGGTGCATGTTATCGCTTCTGATTTTGTGGATGAAAGCAATGAAGAGGTTCGCGTTTATAGAGAAACTTTTCGATTGCATTACAAGCAAGACCCCAGTTTATACTCTTATTTAGGCTACGACCAGTTTAATTTTATCGGCGATTTTCTCATGGCCTTTGGAGAGCACTATCCTCGCTACCTAACCAATCATTCTTTTGGATATTTAACCTCCAATTATTCCTTCAAGTTGGAGAATGGATTTAATGTAAATACGCATGTGTTCATTCTAAAATTCTCCGATTACAAATTACAAACCGCAAACTAGCTTGTCAAAACACGCCTATTTTCTCCGACACGTTGAAACGTCAACGACCATCATTAAATCATATAAACACCTAACCCCGTTCCATCTGTTCTTGCGAGACTTTTTTCGTCAAAGTAAAAAGTTTGGATCGAATGATCGGAGAACCATTAAGTCTATTTGTTATTCATGGTTCCGAATGCAGCCGTTCTTGGCCAGGCGAGCAATGGAAGAGCAAGCCATTTTGGCCTATTTAACCTTATCGGATAATTTGACAGAAGATGCCTTGCAGCATTCTCCAATTTCACTTTCTGATTCATGGTTAACAGACTCATTCGATCTTCGATTGCAGTTTTTGCAAGAAAACAACCACTTAGATGAAAGTCGTTTGGATTTGTTTTTAGATCAGGTATCGCCAAAGCTCAATGCTGCGGCAATCAAAAAGAGTTTATTGATACAACCGTTGGTTTGGCTTAGAGCATTGCCAAAAGATGCCAAAGGTTTGGAAATGGCACTTCAGAAAGCCAATGTGGATTATCAACGAGAAGAAAGCCTGTTTTCGCTTGAAAATGGCAACATTCTCAACGACGGGAAGTTTAAAAATTGGAAGTTTGAAATTCAAGATAAATCATCGCAGGAAACAATTCGTGTTGTTGCGCCTATGTTGAACGATAAACTGAAGGTTTGGGATTGCTGCTGTGGGGCAGGGGGGAAGAGCTTAGCGCTCATGGCGATTAACCACCAAATAAACTTACACGTTTCCGATAGTCGGCAAAACATCATGGAGAGTTTTCACGCGCGTTTAAAAAGGTATGGCTACGCTTATTCCTCCGCCACCATAAACGTAAAATCTATTGGTGAAACACTTACTTTAATGAACCGATCGGGTACACCAAGTCATATTAAACCAGGTTTTTTTGATTTAGTTGTTGCGGATGTTCCTTGCTCTGGTTCGGGAACTTGGGCTCGAAATCCAGAACACATACTTCAATCCATCAACCTAGAAAATTACATAGAACTTCAAAAAAGCATTCTACATTCCATCGTTCCTTTTGTTAAAAAGGGAGGGCACGTCTTATATATAACTTGTTCCATTTTTGGAGCGGAAAACGAAGAGTTGATTAATCACTTTACCCAGGAGGAACCAAGCTTTAATATTGCAGCTTCTGCCTACATCGATGGATGTGAAGAACGCGCTGACACTCTATTTTACACTCTATTGGTTAAGAATTGAAAGTGGCGCGTCAAAAATAAATGAGGTTATGGAAAATTGAAGATTGAAATATCGTCAATGATAATTATCCACTATATTTACCCACTAAAGAACAGCAAAAATGAAAAAAATTAAAACTCAAATCTTGTTATTGTCCATACTCTTTGCCGGCATTTTTATGATGCCTTCATGTGGTGGAGGAGATGACGGGCCAGCAGGGCCATCTATGAATTCGCAGGAAACCATGTCGTCTTCGGGAAAGTATTCCGTGTTTTTGGCTAGAATGGATGAACTCGGTTTACTAACGAAGATTAATGGAAGTTCGCAAGTAACCATATTGGCAGTAACCGATAATCAGTTGATTGCTGACGACATTGATTTAGCTAATATGCAGGCCGATTCTGCGCGCAAATTTATCAACTATCACATTATTAACGGAAAGAAATTGGTTAAAGATTTTCCGTCTTCTGGTTATGTTTCATCCGATTGCGCTGGAGGCCCGAATGGAGAAAAATTGTCGATTTATACTGAAGTTACCGGAGAGAATGTTCGGTTTAATGGAAACAACTACATCCTAAAAACAGAAACAACCAATGGCATTATTTATGAGATGGAGTTGTCTTTAATCCAGCCAACAATACTGATGCATCTAGCGATCAACTCAAACATAAGTATTTACCGATATGCGGTTAATCTAAACAAGACCATCAAAGACCTATTGGGAACTGGAGCGCACACTGTTTTTGCCACAACAACGCCGAAGTTTGAGAAATACTTGAATGATAACAATACTACCGTTGCACTGATGCATCCGGTTGAGCGTCAGAAAATTTTGGAGAATAGTACTATGGATGGTTCTGTTAAAGCCAGTTTATTGAGTGGCACAATGACCACACTGGGTGATGATATGGTAGTTACCTCCGTTAGTGGTGAATTAACCTTAAACGGAAAGGCCAAAGTTGTGCATAAAGATGTTCAATGTGTAAACGGCCTAATGCATGTTATTGATAATCTATTAAATTAATTATCAGAATATTATATCTAAAAAGGAGTTGCGTCGCAACTCCTTTTTTTTTTGTAAAGCACAGTAGCTTATAACGACTCTCTACGTTTTTTAGGAAGCGATTTTATCACCAAGTCAAAGCTGTGGGTTATCATTTCGATGAGCAATTTGTTTGGAATACTTCCATCCATTTGCACCGTATTCCAATGCTTTTTGTTCATGTGATAACCCGGCAATATGCCGTTGAATTGTTCTCTTAATTCAACTGCCCATTCAGGATCACATTTTAAATTCACACTTCTAAATCGATCTACATCGCACAGAGCAAACATCTTTCCACCAATTTTAAATACCAAGGTGTTCGAGTCGAATGGAAATTCTTCCGAAACATTTTTTTCATCCAAACCTAAGCAAAACAATCTAAATTCTTCAACGTCCATCCTCGTGCTTTATTCGGTAAATATCGAAGTTGTCATTTTTAGAAAAGAGAAAAAGCTGCGATTGCAGTTGGGGTTGATCTCTAAATAAGTGCGACCTCCACTGCCCCGGAACGATGAAATATTCGGGTTGAACTCGATTTAACCAATAGGCCATGTTTTTGCCATCACGCGTCATTTCTTCATGATTAAAAACCTTGCCCTTTCTTCCAAAGTAAACCAAAGCCGTATTGGGTCCAAACTCGTAGGCTATAAAGATGATGGCTTTTTGGGATATGCCCTTGTTGGTTAGAATTTCTTCCCCATTTCGCATCCATTCAACCTCGTTGTAAATGATGCGCTTCTTCCAAACATAAGTGTCATTCATTCGTTTGGGGTATTCTACACTCGCAAAAACAAAAGACGTGGCTCCAAGAACTAATGCAATGAAAGTAAACGCTTGGATGACTTTTTTCTGGTTTATAAAACTTTGTACAATGCACAAGTTAATGAGGAGAAAGAGCGGAATAATAGTTACAAAAAAATAATAGTCATGGTTAACGAATTGATTTCCCAATAAACAAATTAAGAGAAAAACACCGAGTCCAAAAACTGCGGTCAACCAAATTAGTAAGTTGTTAAATTTAAGGTTTTTACGGAGGTAAATCATGAAAGCCAATCCCACCAATCCGCCACCTAATTGTGGGAAGGTGATGTACTGTCCAAACCAAAATTGTAAAGCGTTGCCAAAGCCAGACCAGTCTTCAAAGCTTTGTAAAGGTTGTGCAGACGACATGAATACATACGAGAAATATTTTTGATTGTAGCCGTTGAAAAAGATTACATCATAACTCAAAATTGCCAAAGTGCATAAGAGCGCAACACCAATTAAAATCCACAGCTCTTTAAAAGATCTTTTGATTAAAAGTTGCAAGCCAAAGGTGCCGGCAAAGGCAATGAAGAATAAGCCACAACTTGTTTTAATTAAGGTTGATATTGCAGCAAATACGATGCACAGCAACATCGACCTGCGATGTTCTGTTTGTGTATACTTCATAAAATAACCAAGTGCGATAAATGCGAATCCAAGTCCGGGTGCATCCGGTATAAAGTTGAAACTGTAAAATACAACAATCGGCGAAGCAAGGCTTAAAAATACTATTGCGGCATTTTGAAAGGTGGAACCGGGTATGCGTTTAACAAGAAAAAGCAAACCCAAAAGGAAAATCAAAAGGTTCAGGCTCCGTTGAATGAACGGAAGTGCACCTTTCATCCCAAAGTTGCTCAATTGTCCCGATGCGTATTGTACCAGCGGAAACTCCGTTCCAACCCTTCCTTCATCACTCATTAAACTTTCCGTTCTTGGGATAAAAAAGTTTAATTCATCTGCGTAATTCAACGACAATGCGAATCGGTCGGCTTGTGCCCAAACATGTACCCCGCGCGGCAAATCATTTGCAAATGGCTGATAATTAACTGCTAAGGTTAGCAAAACCAAGCAAGCAAGCAGCACAGTTTTATGTTTTTTAATGAACCTTACTATTCCTCCTAACATCCTTGCGGCAAATTAACAGAAACTTGACTTACTAATATCAATTGCAGATCCAAGTAGGCTCCAAAAAAGTCTTTATTAATGTCAGAAAATCCTTACGCTCCCATGAACTGCCTCTAGCATATATTCAGTAAATTTGGACGCAAGTAATTTTTGCACTAATTACGAGGTCGTATGGTAGTAAAAAGAAATTTAAGACTTCATAGATTTTTCCTTCTTTTCCTTCTTTTGCTCTTTGTTGGGGTTGCATTTGCCACTCAGGCATCCAAATCATCTTTAAAAAAGGGTTCAAATTCGGAGTATCAAACTGCGTTAAATACTCTTTTAACCAGCCAGAACATGGTATTTACGCGAAATGAGGGTCAGCTAGAAACCGATGTTTTATACCAAGCCAAGGGGCAACATGCAACCGCATCTTTTACGAATAATCAAATTGGGTTTTCGTTGATGCGAAATGCAAAGCTCATTTCCAGTGAAGATCTTCCGTTTGGAATTGAAGCCGATGTTTTAAATTGGACCTTATCCTTTGTTGGAGGTGACCCAGTGCAGATTAGCCCGCAAAATGAAGTAGATCAAAATGTGAACTACTTTGGGCCGGGTGCTCGAAACGGTGCCAAGATTCGTCAGTACAAGAATTTATCCTACCAAAGCATTTATCCAAACATTGATTTAAAGTTTTACGGAACCACCAAAGGCGAACTCAAATATGATTTTGTTGTAAAGCCCGGCGCAAATCTTGGCTTAATTAAGATGAATTACGGTGGAATAGACGCTGTAACCCGATTGGAAAGTGGTGCGCTTGGCATCGACACCAAATGGGGTAAGTTTATTGAAGACAAACCCTATTCATATCAAGTTATAGATGGAAAAGAAGTTGAGGTTCAGGTAAACTATCAGGTGGATTCCACAACGAACAACGTTTCTTTTGAAATTGTGGGGTCGTACGATCCAACCTACGAACTCATCATTGACCCAATCTATGTAGATTGGTCAACCTATTTTTATGGAGAATCAATTTCTACCACCGGATTTGGCGGTTACAACTACATCTTAGATGTTGACATTGATGATGAAGACTTTGTATATATAACGGGTATGAGCTGGGGGCAACGCTTTACAAGTCAGCTCGTTGGATACGATACAGCAGCGGGAAGTGGAACAACGTACAACTACCAAGCCTTTGTATGTAAGATAACTCCTGATGGAGACAGCTTGCGGTATTTCACTTTTATTGGTGGAAGCAGTTGGGAGTATTCTATGAATATTTCCGTGAATTCCCAACACCAAACTGTTATTTCCGGTTTAACCTATGGAAGTGGTTTTCCAACTACACCGGGAGCATTCGACGAAGACGGCCGATCGTGCGGATCGGGTTGGTGTTATCAAGGTTTTGTGACCAAGTTTACCGAGAATGGGGATTCACTTGTGTTTTCAACTTATTTAACCGGATCAGTTTACGATGGATATGGCATTGATTGGATCCGCGGAATGCAAATAACCGATGACGGCCTGGTCTACTTGGTGGGAAATACGCAATCAAAAGATTTTCCAACAACAACCGGATGTTATCAAGATACCTATGGTGGCAGCAGTACTGGAACCGGCTACAGTTGGTATAACATGGGAGATGGATTTTTAACATGTTTGTCTTCCGATGGATCCTCACTAGTTTATTCATCCTACATTGGTGGTGCTGGCAACGATGTGGCAAGCGACCTTTTCGTAAATAGCGATGAAGAAGTTTATGTTGTTGGCAAATCAAGCTCCGGAAATTTCAAAACAACTCCAGGGGCTTCGGTTTTTAATACGTACATAAAAGGTGGCTCAGATGGTTTTATTGTAAAGTTTAAAAAAGGTGGTAAACAAATAGCCTTTTCTAAGTTAATGGGTGGTTCGGGCGAAGAATCGTTCGAAGGAATATACGCCAATTCGGATGGAGAACCCTATATCATTGGACATTCTAATTCAAGCAATTTTCCAGTTTCCTCAAACGCCTACCAGAAAAAAAATGCCGGTGGCTACGATTTAGTAGTGATAAAAATGTTGAGCACAGGCACCAATTTTAAATACAGCACATATTTAGGAGGCGGGGGCGACGACGGTTACTCGCCGTACAGCTATTGGTTCGAAAGCATGAGCATTACTGCCAATGTAAAAGAGGAAGCCATTATTTCGGCTACCACAAAGTCAACAGATTTTCCAATAACCGCAGATAACATTCAGAGCACCAACAATTCATTGTCGTGGTATGGCAAACTTACCATTGCCAAGTTGTCGTACAACGGTTCCAAACTGATGTACGGAACATATTTTGGTGGAAGTGGCGGAGAATTCCCGGGAGGAATTCGTGCTAAAAAAGTGGGGTGCGTAACCTATGTTCTTTTCGCAGGCAACTCATATTCAGGAGATTATCCAACCACTGAAGGGGTATATCGCGACAGTTTAAAATCCGGAACTTCCGGTTGGAATTGGAACGGCTTTGTTACTAAATTTAGAGACACTTTATATACGGAACCAATCGATTTGGCCTTTGGTGATACTATTTATGAGTGTGATCGTGTTTTTGAAATTTTGGATGCCAAGAATATTGGTGCCGATTTCTTTTGGTCGGATGGATCAAAAGATCGTGCGCACATTGTTCAAGATTCTGGACTCATTTGGGTACGAGCTACCTATGGTTGCGATACTGTGAGCGACAGCCTACAGGTTATTCTTGAGCACAGCCCAAAGATTCCTGTTCTTGGAAACGATACAACTTTTTGTGACGCCTTCCCAAGTCATACACTAGATGCGAAAAACGATACCATACTGCGAAGCTATCGGTGGCAAGATGCCACCACACTCCAAACCTTCGTTGCCAATCAACCCGGAACCTATTTTGTTGATATTTCTACTCCTCATTGTGGTACAAAAACAGATACGATAAAGCTCAGCTTGCTTCAAACTCCAGTTGCTTTGCTGCCCTTGGATTCCATTCTTTGCGACAGTGTAAACTTGGTTTTAGATGCCGGAAATGAGAACAATAAGGTGAAATATCGCTGGAGTACCAACGATTCGGTTCAAAGCATTACCGTAAAAGATACGGGACTTTATTGGCTTAAGGTCCAAAACTTTTGTGGCTCTGATAGCACTTCAATTCGCTTAGATCAATACAACCTACCCGTTCTATCTAATCTAAAAGATTCTGTTTTCTGCGACAACATTGGCCACTTATATTCGGGCGGCGATTATTCCAACGGCGAGCAATACGAATGGCGACGTTACGATGGAAGCTTGTTTGCAGACTTAGCTGATGTAATTGTATATCAGCCGGTTAATATGGTGTTAAAGGCGTATAATAAATGTGGTTCAGCTTTTGATTCTTTGGAGATTGGCCTCTTATTAACGCCAAATATTTCACTCAACGATACGATTTTGGCGTGTGACGATGTTTCGGAAATTCTGACCATTCCAAATCAAAATACGGCAGTTCAATACAATTGGAATACTGGAGCAACAGATTCAACGCTAACAGCAATCACGAAAGGAAGGTATTGGGGATCTGCCACCAATAAATGCGGTGCGGATACAGCAAACTGGTTTATTCGTTTTTCTGAAACGCCTTTGGTGAATCTTCCCGCCGATACAATTTTATGCAACAATGCCCAGCTCGTTTTGGATGTTACCCAAAAGGATGGAAGCATCACTTACGCGTGGCAAGATGGAACGAAGTTGGCGCAATACACCATAAAGTCAGCAGGTTTATATACCGTCACCATTGAGAACGATTGTGGTTCTTCTTCCGATGAAATCAACGTCGATTATTTAAAGAGCCCAGCGTTGAATCTTGGCCAAGACAAGATCTTCTGCGGTGGGGTTACGTCAACCTTATTTAGCATAGGTTTGGATGACAATGCAGAGAACTACCTCTGGAATTCTGGTTCCACTTCCAGCGAATACACAGCCAATAATGCAGGCTGGCATTGGGCAAGCATTGCAAACTTTTGTGGAGATGCACAAGACTCGATCTTTTTAAAAACCTCGCCATATCCAATTGTAAATCTGGGAGTTGACACCATTTTGTGTGGGAATTTCGCTTTGAACTTAGATGCTAAAAATCCAGAAATGAACTTTCTTTGGACGCCGTATGGTGAAACAACGCAAACCATTCAGGCAACCGAGCAAAGGGTCTATGGCGTGCAAGTAACAAATGAGGATGGTTGCGTAAGTTCTGACGAATTTGAAATTGGATCAGGTTGCGTTTCAACTTATTATGTACCCAACAGTTTTACACCAAACTATGATGGGAACAACGACGTTTTTAAACCACAGCTGGTAAACTATGAATCGTATTCTTTGTTGATAGCCAACCGTTGGGGAGAAGTGATCTTTGAATCGAAGGATGCCAATGTAGGATGGGATGGTACCTATCAGGGTCAACTCGTTCCAGCGGGAACTTATATGTTTACGATGCGGTTTATCACCACAGAAAATGGTGCGTTCGTTCAAAAATCGGGCTGTTTA
>JBLHHI010000098.1:0-13256 GCA_047614125.1 Bacteroidia bacterium
TGAAAAGTTATGAGTCTCCCCCGGGCCCCCTCGTTTAATTAAAAATTATTATCTTTAAATATTAATATATACCTAATAGAAAAGTGACAACCTCTTTCAGTCAAGGTTAACCCGAAAACTATAAACTATAAACTATAAACCATAAACCCAAAATTCAATTATTTTTGATCCATGTCGCACGAATATCGATTGGGCTTCTGCAAAAAATGTGTAAATCGGGGTTTCGACCGTGATAAGGGAATCATTTGCAAACTCACCAACGACATTGCACGATTTACGAATTACTGCGATGATTACAAAGTTATAGAGAAGGTTGAACGTGAGGTTATTAAAGAAGAAAGCTTAAAAAACAATGCGGCCTTTCAGGTTCGTTTAGCCGACCGAATTACCAACGGTGTTATCGACCTAGTGGCGATTGGGTTAATTTTTTTATCCATAAAATTTGGGTACCTCAAATACACGGAACAGAACATTGAGTTAGTTGATTCGCTTTACATGTTCCCGTATTTATATGCGGTGTACGTTGCGTATTATCTATTTTTTGAGATGGTTCTTGGCAAAACTCCAGGTAAGTTTATTACTGGAACTGCCGTAGTCAATCGGTCCGGACACGTGGCCCATTTGGCCAATTTATTGGTTCGCACCTTGGTGCGCTTCATCCCAATTTTCTGGATTTCCTTGTTTTGGTCAAAACAAGGTTTGCACGATGGCATCTCTTCAACACGTGTTGTTTACGTTAACAAGAAAGACATTGTTCACGATGATGTGCTGGATGCATAATCACCACAAATTTTTCTTTCATAAAAGAGGTCAGGTATTTGTATTCTATTCAACCAACACTGCGATGTTGCATTTACCTTAGAACCTGATTTCGATTCATATTTTGAATTCAGGTTTAGATAAAGAAGACGAGTCATAGATGTTTTCGATGATTCTATAAACATAAATTCTAAAACACTTCTTGATTGAAATTGTATTATTGCAACACGTTATTTGATCGAAAATCACAAGAACAAAAATCGAAAAAATTAGAAAATGAGCGAAGGAATTGAACACGTAGAATGTCTGATTATTGGAAGTGGTCCAGCCGGCTATACGGCCGCCATTTATGCGGCACGGGCCGATATGAAACCGGTGTTGTATGAAGGAATGCAACCAGGCGGGCAGCTTACTATAACCACTGATGTAGAAAACTATCCCGGTTATCCGGATGGCATCATGGGCCCAGAAATGATGGAACACTTTAAAAATCAAGCGGTACGCCTTGGTACCGATGTTCGGTTTGGAATGGTAACCAAGGTTGATTTTTCCCGAGATGGGTCTAAGCCTCATCGCGTATGGGTAGATGACGAAAAGGAATTGACGGCCGATACGGTATTAATTTCCACTGGAGCTTCTGCCAAATGGTTGGGCATTGAAAGTGAAACCCGCTTAAACGGAAGCGGAGTTTCGGCTTGTGCGGTTTGTGATGGATTTTTCTATCGAGGAACAGACGTTGCCATTGTAGGCGCTGGAGATACCGCAGCCGAAGAAGCGTCGTACTTATCCAAAATTTGCAATAAGGTAACGATGATCGTTCGGCGTGATGAAATGCGTGCTTCGAAGGCGATGCAACATCGTGTTGAGAATACTAAAAATATAGAAATTTTATACAATACCGAAACCGACGAAATTCTAGGAAAGGATGGTGTGGAAGGGGTTCGAGTGGTGAACAATCTTTCCGGCGAGAAGCATGAAATTGCCGTTAAAGGTTTCTTTGTGGCCATTGGGCATACACCCAATACGGGCATCTTTAATGGGTTTATTGACATGGATGCACAGGGCTACATCCAAACAAAACCCGACAGCACTAAAACAAACATTCCAGGCGTATTTGCTTGTGGTGATGCGCAAGATAAAGAGTACCGACAAGCGGTTACCGCTGCCGGAACGGGTTGTATGGCTGCGTTGGATGCTGAGCGTTACTTGAGTGCAAGAGCGCATTAATATCACAACAAAATAGAAAGGCTTGTCACTTTCGTTTACCGATTTTTAACGCCAGTTGCAGAATGTTCATCATTTTAAACTGGCGTTTTTTGTATACTTGCGCCGTATGAAAATGAAGTTCACATTCTCAAGATTATTTGCGCTCGGTGCAATCCTTCTAACCACCCTTGTGTCTGCACAAGCCCAAACCAAAGTTCTTACCCTAGAAGATGCCATTTTAGGCCGACATCTTTACCCAAGCGGACTGAATCAGTTGTCGTGGGTGGATGACTTCCATTTTTCACAAGTAATTGATAAAGAGGGTGAACCAACCATTCAAATTGCTCAAATTGAGCCAACACACAATGGTTTGCTTGAATACGTTACAAGAACAGAAATTGAAAAAGCACTGGTAGAGCAACACAAGACAGACAGTTTAAAACGCCTTCCCAGAGTAAGCTGGATTTCATTAAATGAAATGCGCTTTTACCACGATGGCGGTATTTATAAATACAATCGCACAACCAAAAAGGCCGCAAAACTCAACAATTTCGATCCCAAACAAATGCAAAGTCCGGATATGTATGCGGGCAATTTTAACATAGCATATACGCACGATGACAATCTTTTTGTAATAGATAAAGGAACGGTTTACCAAGTAACTCAAGATGGAGGAAAGGGCATTGTTTATGGCGAAGCCGTACACCGCAGTGAGTTTGGCATCGTAAAAGGAACTTTTTGGAACGACGCCGGCGACCAACTTGCCTTTTATCGGATGGATGAAACGATGGTTACCGAATACCCATTGTACAACCTTTCAACGAAACCGGCAACGCCAAACGAAATTCGATATCCGGTTGCAGGAGACCCCAGTCACCATGTTACCATTGGCATTTACAATGTGGCCGCTAATAAAACCGTGTATTTAAAAACTGGGGAACCAAAGGAGCAATATTTAACCAACATCAGTTGGGGGCCAAAGGGACAATTTATCTACGTTGCCGTTGTTAATCGAGAACAAAACCACATGTGGTTGAAGCAATTCAATGCAAATACTGGCGATTTTGTTAAAACCCTTTTTGAAGAAAAAAATGATAAATACGTTGAGCCTGAGCATGGTTTAACCTTTTTGCCAAGTGCTCCCGAACAATTTATTTGGTGGAGTGAACGCAGTGGGTACAACCACTTATACTTATACAATACCAACGGTGAGCTTATTCGTCAAATCACTAAGGGTCAGTGGATTATAACTGACTTACACGGCTTTGATACCAAATCTGAAAAGATCTTTGTGTCCACGACAAAAGAATCTCCACTCAACAACGACCTATATTGTGTGAGCATTAAAAATGGGAAAATGCTACGCTTAACCACCAGCGAAGGGAGCCATAATGTACAAGGCAGCACAAACAACCTGCATTTCTTCGATAATTTCAGCAATACAGTTACTCCACTCGATATTCGTTTGATCGATGCAGAAGGCCGCTTATTGGAAAACTTGCACGAGAACGAAAACCCATTGAGTGAATATAAGCTTGGACAAATGGAGATGGGTTCTATAAAGGCAAAAGACGGCGAAACAGATTTATATTATCGTGTGTTTAAGCCCATTGATTTTGATCCAAATAAAAAGTATCCAGTGGTTGTGTACTTGTATGGAGGACCTCATCTACAACTTATTACAAATTCATGGTTGGGCGGTGCCAATCTTTGGTATCAATATTTAGCACAACAAGGCTACGTGGTTTTTAGCATCGACAACAGAGGATCGGCCAACCGAGGCTTCGCGTTTGAAAGTGCTGTGCACCGACAATTGGGCACCTTAGAAATGGAAGACCAGCTCGCCGGTGTTGAATGGTTAAAATCGCAAACGTATGTTGATGCCAAACGTATGGGCATCCACGGATGGAGTTTTGGTGGATTCATGACAACAACCTTAATGACCCGCAGTCCAGGTACCTTTAAAGTGGGCGTGGCTGGTGGGCCTGTTATCGATTGGGCCTATTACGAAATCATGTACACGGAGCGCTACATGGATAGTCCGACGGAAAATCCAGAAGGCTATAAAACGGCAAACTTGTTGAATTACACGGATAAATTAGAAGGGAAACTATTAATGATACATGGTTCGCAAGACAACGTTGTTTTATGGCAGCACAGCATGATGTATATGCAGAAAAACATCGAAGATGGGAACACCAATCTAGATTACTTCATCTACCCACACCATGAGCACAATGTGCGTGGCAAAGATCGTTTGCACTTGTATCAGAAGATTACGGATTATTTATTCGATAATTTGTAAGATAATGATTACTAGCCATATGTGGTTAATATGGCAGATTTCTTGATGATTAATTTATGAGTTGCTCGATGTTTAACTAACCACAGAGTACCCTGAGATTTTGAGGACTAGTGTAATTTAATAGGAACGGAAACCAAGCTGTTTTTTGAAGGAACTGACCTTTCACAGAGCCCACAGAGTTAGGTCGATCACAACTCTCTCCGTGCTGCAGATCTTTTGGGCGAGCGAGTTTTTCTCCGTGGTTTATTTACCATTTCGAAGCAACAAGAGATGCTCTCACAGAACACAAAGCTCATTTCGAATACGTGTACGTGCAAGGCTGAAGACCATTCTGCATATTAACTCAAAGCTACTTTACACTGATTACAAACTGATGAGTGCACAGCAACTTTCTCCGAGCTGCAGATCTTTTGAGCGAGCGAGTTTTTCTCCATGGTTTATTTACCATTTCGAAGCAACAAGAGATGCTATCACAGAACACAAAGTTCATTTCGAATACAAATCGATATCTCTTCACTTTTTGTTAAGGTCATCATATGCGATCCTTTTTGTATAACCAAATGATTTTCAACGTTGCGAATCGGAATGGTATGATCTTTTGTCCCATGTAAGTGCATAATTGATGAATCGTATGCCATGCGCTCCCAATGTATGATCATGTAAACAGCGGCATTGATAAACTCCGGATCTTTGTCTTCGAACATAGCGATGAACGTTTCCTTATTTTGCTTTCGATCGGGTTCCACAATGGGTTGCAGAAACATGGCAGATTTCTTGGCCAGCTTTCCGGATACCATCTTATACAAAGGGAGTTTGCGCTGAACCGTATAGCGTGGCGGCAACTCTTTACAACTCTTAGCGCTGGCAATAATGATTACTTTGAGCGGGTTCATAAAATCGGCCATTTCGGTAGCCAGCATTCCACCCAATGAAGTTCCAACTAGAACATAGGGCATGGAAGTATCGATTTGAACAGCCAGTTCACGAGCATATTCACACATAGAAGTTTCTTTGGAAGGAATGAAGTAAGCAATTTCCTTTTTCACAAAACCTTCGGGAAGGTTTAACTCGCTAAACAATCGAAAATCGGATCCAACACCTGGAAGACAGTACACATTAATGATTGGAAGCGGTTGAGCAAAACTTGTTAGCACAAGAAACATTAACGGAATACTACCTAAGAATCTTTTCATTGGATTGGGTTTAAACCGCATACGTTCAACACCTAGTTAAGTTGCATGAAAGGATTAAAAATGCTTTTCCTGAATTTAAGGGATGCAAGTAATTATCATCTACATGTTCAGAAGTTATCCTTCATAAAAAACGGCATTTGGATGTTCCAAATGCCGTTTTTAATGCTTGAGGTTTTCACAAGCTGTTATTTGCTTTGAGCTTTTTTAATTCATTTCTTATTTCAGCCTTCAGTAGATTAGCTGAACCTACGGGATAACCTTTATTATGATACACCATCTCAGCTTTACTGTTCAGAATGATTAAGCTAGGGACACCACTTAAGTTCATCAAAGACATGAAACTCGGGCTGTACCAAATTTCATGTTTCGTATACTGGGACGAATTGAAGATACTACTATCCGCGTTTTGCTGCACATTCAGAGCAACAAACAAAACGGATTCATCATATTCCTCTGAAATTGGTTCTGTTACCTCCATTAAAAGCTCCTTGCATGCACGACAACTTTGTGTCCATGTTACTATCACGGTTGGTTTTGCAATAGCTTTATTAAAGGATTTCGACTCACTGTTTTGAAAAACAACTTCAATGTTTGATGGTTCGTTATATTCTAAAGATACTTTTTGCGCCCTCAATTCAATTCTAGGAACAAGGAAAAAGGCCAAAATAATTACAGCAAGATTTATGAATGGATATAGGTACCTCTTTTGAAGAATACTTCCAGGATTTCTTAATCCCAGATATACAAATGTCAATGTTAAAATCCCAAAATGAATATTAGGACGTGCGAAGACTACTATAAAAATCAGGAACAACATTGGAAAGGCTAAATAAGCCATTGTATCCTTACTATCAAATTCATGTTGCAAAATCCAACTGACAAGAAGGCCAAATAATTGTGAAAAGATAAATATTCCCAAAATAACCTGATTGGATGCAAGGTCATTCAACAACAGAAACATATCACATCCAATAAGCGAGAGCAACCCTAAAAGTAAAATATTAATTCTACGTCTCATATCAACTAATAAATGTCTTTTAATCTAGGATTTGGATCTATCATATCCTTTTCGCACATTCCATTACAGTTAAATAACCCAATAAAACCGCAACCCCAAGAGTTTTTACCACAATCATATTCCGAACAAATAGAGCCGGAGAATTGACAAGAACCCAAAAAAGAACTTTGATCACAATTACATTTAGGAGTCTCTCCGGATTTGTTTGCTATGTCATTTAACCATGGATCAAAATCAATAAGGTTATAGAAAATTGATGTGCCTTCCTGTTGTGAGAAATGACTTGAATAATTGTTATACCAAACAGGCAGATACGTCTTCGTGAAATAGTTATAATCCTCTCCTTCCCACTCAAAGGTAGACTCGCTCATAAAGCCAATCATCTCCAGAATGGCACCTCTTTGCGATTCGGTTAAATCGGTGGTTAAAACTTGGTTCAGCTTATCCATCCACAGATTATACCTTTGTTTCAGAGAAATCGATCTGAGAATTTTCCGAATTTCCTCTTGGTTGTAATCTTGAAGGTCGGCTCTTGCAAGTTGACTACTCTGTGAATTTGATTTGTTCTCATCCTCAGGAAATGGGGGAACTTCAAATTCTGGGCTTGCAGATTGAGATGTTGGCTCTTGCTCTAATTGATTGTCTGAGCAGGAAAAAATTAACATAGAAATTGATAAAATAAATACGATTTTTTTCATGATTTTATTTGTTTAGGTTTATAAAAGTTTGGTTCTACAAATTTATGCGAAATTTTATCCAAAAGTCCAAATCACATTTCGATTTATTTTTTAAACTTCTGAAAATCAGACAAAAAAATCTTAAATTGATACTACCCAATAATCACGAATTAACCACTAAAATGAATTTTCGCAAAATATTTGGTACCAAAAAGCGGCATCCTAATTACTCAGATGCCGCTTTAGGTAAATTATTGGTTTGTTTTTTACAACTTCTCCATTTGTCGTTTTACAAAGTCGCTTAGTGCCGCTCCTTTTAACAAGTTTTGAGACAGCTTGGCCAAATCCATTGCGTTGGCAATGATGGTTTTTTGATCGGCTTCCTTTTTAGTACTCAATACTTTTTTGGAAAGCGGGTGATTTGAATTGACGCTCAAATTGTATTTGGTTGGCATGCCACCAAACATGGCCATTCCTCCACCCATTCCTTGCATTTCACTCATTCTTCGCTCCCACTCCGAACGCGTTATACTGATGAAATCATCTTCTGAAGTTAAGGCAACCGTTTCAACAACAAATTGATCATCTCCAACGTTGGTTTCAAAGGCGGTTTTCAGTGAAGTTAAGTCGGCTTCTGTCATCACAGATTCCACCTTCTCATCCTTGTCGATTAACTTATTAATCGACTCAGAATCAACACGTTTCAATTTAAACTTATCAAATTTGTGTTCAATGTTTGAGATGAAATGATTGTCGATGATTTCATCAAAGACCAACACCGAATATCCCTTTCGCTCAGCGCGTTCAATAAAGCCGTGTTGAGCTTCAGCGTCGTTGGTATATACAGCTACCACTTCTCCGTCCTTATCGGTTTGAAGGGGCTTGATGTCTTCGATGTATTTCTCGATTAAGGTAAAGGCATTGGTCGTGTCTTTTACCAAACAAATTCCTTTTACTCGGTCAAAGAACTTATCATCCGAAATCATTCCGTATTTCACGAACAAGCTGATGTTGTCCCATTTTTTCTCGTAATCCGCTGCATCATTTTTATGCAATTCGGCCAGCTTATCGGCTACCTTTTTACTGATGTGACCCGTAATCTTTTTAACGTTTCCATCCGACTGTAAGGCACTTCTTGAAACGTTCAATGGAATGTCTGGACTATCAATAACTCCATGCATTAACATCAAGTATTCTGGAACAATGTCTTCTACATTATCCGTTACAAAAACCTGATTGCAATACAATTGGATCTTATTTCGGTTGGGTTCTATGTCTTTCTTAATCTTTGGAAAGTACAAAACACCCGTTAGGTTAAATGGATAGTCGACGTTTAAATGAATCCAAAACAAAGGAGGCTCCGAGAATGGATACAACTCATTGTAAAACTTGGTGTAATCTTCATCGGTTAATTCGTTTGGAGCTTTTTTCCAAAGCGGACTTGGGTTGTTTATGATCTTGTCTTCAAAGCTAATTTCAACTGGAAGAAACTTACAGTATTTGTTTAGAAGTCCTTGAATTTTAGAACTTTCCAAGAACTCTGCAGAATCTTCATTGATGTGAAGAATTACATCGGTTCCGCGTTTTTTGCGCTTCCCTTTGGTAATCTTAAAGTCGGTTGAACCCTCGCATGACCAGCGAGCGGGCTCAGATCCTTCTGTAAAGCTTAAGGTGTCAATTTCAACCTTGTCGGCCACCATAAACGAAGAATAAAATCCCAAACCAAAGTGCCCAATTATGTTGGCGCTTTCTTTGTCGTCTTTAAATTTCTCAACAAATTCTTCAGCGCCACTAAAGGCAATCTGGTTGATGTATTTGCCAATTTCTTCTTCAGTCATTCCAATACCATTGTCCGAAATGGTAACGGTTTTCTTCTTCTCGTCTATCGAAACAGAAATTTTCAGGTCGTCCATCTGACCTGTTTTTTCGCCCTTGGTTGCCATCACTTTTAATTTGTTGGTGGCATCCACAGAATTGGAGATTAACTCTCGTAAAAATATTTCATGATCGGTGTACAGAAACTTCTTAATGATTGGAAAGATGTTTTCCGTATTTACTGATACTTTTCCTTTTTGCATTTGATCTTTATTTTTTAAACCATTCACAATTTTTAATCCAATTCAAATTGCAACCGATTTTGAACTATAATTGTGTCAAAACGTCAGGAAAAGCGTGACACCAAGATAAATATGTCTCCCACTCAGCCGAAATCATCGTGGAAAAACATTTTCAAGGATCTTGAATTCTGGTTCATTCTGCTGTTTAATCTGTTGATTTTATATGCGTATTTCTATCACAATGCTCCTGCCGGCGAAATAATCTTGCTCTATTATGTGCAAAGTGTTGCCATTGGAGCTCAAAGTTTCATTCGATTGGTGGTTTATGGAAAGCGCTTGAAAGTAGGCAGCTTTGGTGCACGATAAGGTACGGCCTTATTTTTTGCCTTTCACTTTGGACTCTTCCATCTCGTTTACTTTATTTTTGTAATAACCTGAGTTCGATTAATCTTTTCAAATTCAGATTTGTATAGAACCCAAGTAGTAAGGCGAAAACAGGAAGGTTTATGTTTATAAACCGACTGATTTCAAAGAAGCTAATAGGGTTTTATACAAAAGCTCGCATTTCACTTGTGAAAAGCGATTTTCATCGTAAAAATTACTCGAAACTCACTGTCCACAAGCGTTCTGAATTCAAAATATGAATCGAACTCAGGTTAAGAGCAATGACCGCCAAAAGCATGATCGACTTCAACTTCGATCTGATAAAATACTTGGTGTTGGGCATTTGGATAAGCACTGCCTTCTCTACCGTATCCGATGTTCGAAAAGACGCGGAAAGAAAGGGTGGAAATGACGGAATTATGTTCTTACCTTATCTTCGAGTCTTTCCCATGCACATCTTAATCATTGTTGGATTTAACGTTGGTGATGGATTCCCAAACCGCGAATTGGCTTTTCTGATCTTTATGGGACTTAAAACGCTATTGGATTTGATTCTTCACGTTGTTGTAAATGCCACCTACCGAGTTCGCAGACCCCATGCGATTCCTGGATGGATATAATTATTAGTGATTCGGTTTATGGTTTATGGTTTCGCGCCTAGAGACGCAGTTGAATTGATATAAGGATTTGACCTTTAGAACTATGGTAAAAGATCCAACTATAAACCATAAACCCAACAACCCTAAACCCAACAAACCGAAACTATAACCATTTTTTACCAGATAAGAACATATAAGAAGATTGTTGAAGCAAGAAATCATATAAGGACATGTAAGAATCGTCAACCTGATTGGTCATCCTGATTAGTCATTCTGATTAGTCATTCTGATTAGTCATTCTGATTAGTCATTCTGATTAGTCATTCTGAACTCGTTTCAGAATCGTTTCAGAATCGTTTCAGGGTTATTTCAGGTTCAATATCAATTAATTCTAGATTCCAATTAACAACAGTCAGGTCTATTCAGGAATGTACCATGTACCACCCAACAACTAGAAACTATAAACCAGAAACCAGACAACTATAAACCATTCAGAAGTCAGCACAAGATACTAAAAACAAAATCTATCTTTGCAGCCATGTATTACAACAACATTCTCGAGACCATTGGAAACACGCCATTGGTAAAGCTTAATAAGATTGCGAAAGATATTCCAGGCACCATTTTAGCCAAAATAGAAACAACAAATCCTGGCAATTCGGTTAAAGATCGAATGGCGGTTAAAATGATCCAAGATGCCGAAGCAGATGGTCGATTAAAGCCCGGTGGAACCATTGTTGAAGGTACCAGCGGCAACACCGGAATGGGTCTTGCCTTAGCCGGTTTAATTAAAGGTTACAAGTGCATTTTTGTTACAACCGATAAGCAAAGCAGAGAGAAGGTTGACATCTTAAAAGCAGTGGGTGCTGAGGTAATTGTTTGTCCCACCGATGTTGAACCCGATGATCCCCGCTCCTATTATTCCGTTTCGAGAAGATTGGGCAGCGAGATTCCCGGAGGATTTTATGTTAATCAATACGACAACCCTTCCAACGTACTGGCGCACTATGAGCAAACGGGCCCAGAAATATGGAAGCAAACCGAAGGCAAGATTACCCACTTTGTGGTTGGAGTTGGCACCGGCGGAACCATATCGGGTGTTGGAAAATATTTAAAAGAGCAAAATCCAAACATTAAAATTTGGGGAATAGACACCTACGGTTCGGTTTTTAAGAAATACCACGAAACGGGTATTTTGGATGAAAAGGAAGTTTATCCATACATCACCGAAGGCATTGGCGAAGACATTTTGCCAAAGTGCGTAAACTTTGATATTATTGATTTGTTCGAAAAAGTTACCGACAAAGACGGCTTACTTTACCAACGCAAATTGGCACGAGAAGAAGGGATTTTGGTTGGAAACTCCGCCGGTAGTGCCATAGGAGGTCTCATCCAACTAAAGCACTTGCTAAAACCAACGGACGTTGTAGTGGTCTTGTTTCACGATCATGCCACCCGTTACATGGGCAAGGCCTTTAATGATAATTGGATGAAAGAACGAGGCTTTCTCGATTCTAAACCCAAGATTGCCATCGACATGGTGAGCGGTCACAAACACCTGCCGTTGGTTACCATCAATGAAGCTGAATTAGCCAAAGCTGCCTTCGATAAGATGGAGCAATACGGCATTTCTCAAATGCCCGTAGTTAATGAAGAAGGAGACTTTGTTGGTTCGCTAAACGACCACCATTTGTTTGCTATGTTGTTCAAAAACAGCGCTATAGCCGACCAACCCGTTTCTACCATTATGCAAGCAAGCTTTCCGCTGGTTGATGCCACCGCTAGTTTAGAGGAGGTATCTAAATCCATCAACAAAGACAATCCTGCGGTGTTGGTAAGAGATCTAATTGGAACGTACCACATCCTCACAAAATACGACTTGATTGGTGCAATGGCTGGCTAAATGAGTCTGCAAAGTACAGATCAATTAGGATGCATTCATTATTTTGATGAGGTACCCCAACGAATTGTATCGTTGGTTCCCTCTCAAACCGAATTCTTGTATTCGATTGGTATTGAGCCCATTGCACAAACCATTTTTTGCATTAATCCATCTTCTTCCTTTAAAACTTCCACTAAAATTGGTGGAACTAAAAAGCTCAACATCCCCAAAATTCTCGCGCTTAAACCCGATTTAATTATTGGAAATAAGGAAGAAAACGAAAAGGCACAAATTGACGAGCTGTTTAGGCATTGTCCGGTTTGGATGAGCGATGTGAATACGATTGACGATGCGCTTCTAATGATGGCTTCGTTGGGCGATTTATTGGATAAACCGACTGAAACTGGGCGAATGGTACGCGACATCCGCAATCAATTCAATTTGCTAAAATCGAACGCAACACCTAAAAAGCATGTGTTGTACTTAATATGGAATGAACCAACGATGGGCGTTGGATCCAACACCTTCATTCACTCCATGATAGAGGCGGCCGGATTTGAAAATGCACTGGCACAACAAGCTCGATATCCAGAACTCACAAACGATCAAATTAAAGCGTTAAATCCAGATTTAATCTTCTTGTCTACAGAGCCCTTTCCGTTTAATAATGAGCATGTTACTTGGTTCGAGGATAACTTTCCACGAACCAGAGTTCAGATAGTAGATGGCGAAATGTTTAGCTGGTATGGAAGTAGGATGTTAATGGCTGTTGGATATTTTGAGGGAATAGTATCAAGTACTAAGTATTGACTTCAAGTACGGAGTATTGACTTCAAGTATCAAGATAGCGTTTAAGAAATGTTGTAAATTGAGTTGAACCATTTAAGGAGCTTGTGTCGCAAGAAATCATATAAACCTGAGTTCGATTAATCTTTTCAAATTCAGATTTGTATAGAACCCAAGTAGTAAGGCGAAAACAGGAAGGTTTACAGTTATAAACCGACTTATTTCAACGAAGCTAATAGGGTTTTATATACAAAAGTCCGCTTTACACTTGTGAAAAGCGATTTTCATCGTAAAAATTACTCGAAAGGGCCCGCCCTGTCTTCACAATTTTTACTCGAAACTCACTGTTCACAAGCGTTCTGAATTCAAAATATGAATCGAACTCAGGTT
>JBLHHI010000099.1:0-12528 GCA_047614125.1 Bacteroidia bacterium
TTGTCAACAGCAATCTACTTCATAAAAATCGTTCAAAATAGCCCGCTATTTTTTCACAATTTTCATTCGCATCTCACTATTGACAAGCGTTCTGAACCGCAAGGATTAATCGAACTCAGGTTAGAAGAAACCCAATTAGCTTCGTTGAAAGCAGTCGGTTTATAAATATAAACCTTCCTGTTTTCGCCTCACTACTTGGCCTTTATCCAAATCTGAATCTTAAAAGATTAATCGAACAGGTTTAAGCCATTTATGATAATAACAGGCGCAAATCTGCAAAAATGCGTTGAGAACCGAATGTCTGTTGGATGGTTAATGACCCCGTTGGTTAAACGTCCAACAAACTGCAATCAGACCGCATCGGGGTCCAATATCATTGAATATGAGTACCATCAAGCCAAGTTTCCTAAAAATCTAGTAATATCGAAAGGTGGTAAAAGAAACAACAGGAGACGCCAAGTTAAGATATCAAGCCATCTTTGATAATTCGATAGATGGTATCATACTCATCAATGGCCGAGGTATAATAGCGGATGCAAATGGTGCCGTTACCAAGCTCTTTGGTTATCAAAATGATGAGATGATTGGCAAAAACATCAGCATGTTGATGCCGGAACCAGATCATTCAAATCACGACAAGTATTTAGAGAATTATCAGCGAACTCGAAAAGCCAAAATCATTGGAATTGGCCGGGAAGTTCGCGGTAAGAAAAAGGATGGCACTACCTTTCCTTTTCGCCTGGCTGTTAGTGAGATTCAAATGGAATCGGGGTTGATGTATACCGGAATCGTTCATGATTTAAGTGCGGAAAAAGCGGTTGAGGAAAAGTTGGAAGAACATGCTAAAGCGCTTGAAGAACAGGTAGTTAAGAGAACAAATCAACTCAACAAAGTCAATGAAAAGTTAAAAATTGAAGTTGTAAACCAAGAACGAATTAAAGAGGCACTAACCGAGAGCCAGAAACTGTACGAAGCCATTGCCGTAAACTTTCCAAACGGAACCATCAATGTGCTCGATCGAAAATTCAATTTCTTGTTTGTTGAAGGCGCTGGTTTAAAAGACTTAGGTCTTGGCACAAAGGATTTATTGGGTAAGTGCTACCTGGACATTATACGCCCAGAAGTTCGGGATTTGGTGACGGCCGAATTAAAAAAAGTAATGGATGGAATGTCGGTAAACTTTGAGGTGGAAATAAACCGTCACATTTATCGAGTACGTGCGGTTCCACTTACCAAAAGCGAAGATGAAATAGATCGCATCTTGTTGGTAGAGAGCAACATAACCAATCAAAAGCGTGCTGAAGAGGAGATATATCGATCGCTCCAAAAAGAAAAGGAGTTGAATGAAATGAAGTCGCGCTTTGTGAGCATGGCTTCACACGAATTTCGGACCCCATTGAGCACCATACTGAGCTCAGCTTCACTCATTGAAAAATACAAAGAGGGTAGTCAACAGGAGCAACGATCAAGGCACTCCACCCGAATTAAGAATAATGTTCGAAACCTCACGATGATTTTAAACGACTTTTTGTCGCTTGAGAAACTGGAAGCGAACTCGCTCCAAACCAATTTGCAAGTTTTTGATTTACGAGAAAGTGTGATGGAGGTTAAAGAGGATATGGAAACGGTAACACGAAAAGGGCAAGAAATTGTTCTTGAATGCTCCGAAAAGCAATGCCTCATCAAGAGCGACCCCTTTATTATTCAAAACATCTTGAATAATTTGATGAGTAATGCCATAAAATATTCGAATGAAGACACAAAGATTCTGGTTTCAATAACCCATAAAGAAGATGGGGTACATGTTTCTGTTGCCGATCAAGGGCGGGGCATTAGCGAAGAGGATCAGCTCAACTTATTTAACCGATTTTACAGAGCAAGCAATGCCGGAAATGTTCAGGGAACGGGCTTAGGCTTGCACATTATTAAGCGCTATGTTGCCTTAATTGGCGCTCAAATTCAGTTTACGTCTGAGTTGGGAAAGGGTTCTGTTTTTACAATAATATTGCACAATAACTAGTTGATAAACAGGTGTTTAAATGCATGTTGGATGAGATAGGTGGCGAGTGAAATTGATTATTTCATTTCCAAACTTGAATTATTATTGAAAAAAATAGCGTGCTTTGCTAATATGAATAATTGCATATGAAAACAATTCTAGTAATTGAAGATAACACCGAAATACGGGAAAACCTTATTGAAATATTGGAGTTAGATGGCTATAAAACGCTGGAAGCTGCAGATGGCACAGAAGGAGCGATGAAGGCGCAGGAATTTATTCCAGATTTAATTTTATGTGATATTATGATGCCCAAACTCGATGGCTTTGGTGTGCTACACATCTTAAGTGGAAATGAGAATACCATGCGAATTCCATTTATTTTTCTGACCGCAAAAACAGAGCAAACGGATGTTAGGAAGGGGATGAGTTTGGGCGCTGACGATTACATCATGAAACCTTTTGACGAAATGAATCTTTTAACGGCCATTAAAAACCGGTTGGCCAAATACGATTCAATGGCTCAAAATGTTGGGACCATTCGCTCAGATGAATCTTTAAACTTTGAACAAACCATTCGAAAGAATTTTGGTAAAAAGGAGATTGTATATCGAGAGGGCGATTCCGCAAGCTTTATTTATCAATTGGTGAGCGGAAAACTAAAGCTCACTCGACAAAGCAACGACGGTAAGGAAATGGTGTTGGATTTAATTCGGCCTGGAGAATACTTCGGCTATTGGTCGGTGTTGCAAAGTCAACCCAGTGCCGATGGAGCCGAAGCCTTGGAAGCATCTGCGGTGGATTTAATTCCCAAAGCAGATTTTTTATCCGTCTTGGAACACGATGCTATTACGGCTACCAAGTTCGTTAAGCTATTGAGCAACAACTTGTTGGCGAAAGAATATAAGATTGTGGAATTGGCCTACAATTCGGTTCGCAAACGAGTGGCCAATGCATTGGTGCAACTTTCCGATACCTATACGGAAGATACTTCAAAGCCATTTTCTATGGCTGTATCGAGAGAAACTTTGGCTGGAATTGCGGGCACATCCATCGAATCTTCCATACGAATGTTATCTGAATTTAAGGCAGATGGTTTGGTGGAAGTCGACAAGGCTACCATTACGATTTTAAACTACAATCGGTTAAAAACAGCACCGTACTAAGTTCTATTTAAATTCTAATTTCGCTAAAAAGTCAACGAATTTTCTGATTTACGTCAGTTCCATCCAGCAGCCATTTAGGTTTGTTTGTACCCTGTGTTCAACTAATCTTTTAAACCTGAGTTCGATTAATCTTTTCAAATTCAGATTTGTATAGAACCCAAGTAGTAAGGCGAAAACAGGAAGGTTTATGTTTATAAACCGACTGATTTCAACGAAGCTAATAGGGTTTTATATACAAAAATCGCTTTACACTTGTGAACAGCGATTTTCATCGTAAAAATTACTCGAAAGGGCCCGCCCTGTCTTCGCAATTTTTACTCAAAACTCACTGTTCACAAGCGTTCTGAATTCAAAATATGAATCGAACTCAGGTTTTAAGGGATTTTGAATTATAAGTGTTGAATTTTGGATTAGGCTTGTTTAGGTAACAAACTAAATTCATCGTGAGCTATGTACGTTGAGTAGCGATCAAAACGTAGCGTTGGTTGCCTACATAAACGGCCAAGGAATAACAATTTCAATTTCAATTTAAAATTCAACATTCAACATTCCTTTTTAATTGTAAAAGGTCTCCATTAAATTTGGAACCAAAACACGTATGGCAGAATCAAATAGTAAGTGGGGGGTAAATCTCAAAAAAGTTAATTGTCCAAAATGCGGTGAAGAACAACCAAAGGTTCGCAGGCCAAAAGGGTGGACAGAATTTCTTTGGGGAGGCTCAACCTTTGCCAAATGCGGTTGCAAGATGGATAAGTTTGGTGTTGAACGAAAAGAGAAATCATAGGTATTGTTGCAATATCCAACCAGTTAAAAACAAAGTCTTATAGTGTAATCAAAATGAAATCTTACATCACTCTCATTATCATCAGCATTGCCGTTTTAACTATGGCAAATAAATGCGTTAAAGAACCTAATCACAACGTATCAATCCAATTCACCACTACCCAAAGCTATTGCGGCGGTGCCGCGCCTCCAGAATACATTCTTCAAGAATTGGCTACGCCAAAGCCTTATAAAACGGGTGTACTATACTTTTTTAGAGAAGGTCGGTCTGAGGCGGATACAGCCATCCAATTGGACGGAAAAGACAACGCCCGGGTTCAACTTCGGTTATCACCTGGAACCTATATTTTGCGGCTAAAAGATTCCATCTCACCATGGAACGGTGCAAACAACGAGTCTGAGATAAAATCTTTTGATTCGGAACGACCAAAGTGTTTACACGAATACAATCAACGTGTTTTAGCTCAGTTCACCATTTCTCAAGATTCCAACTTTACGCAAAACATTCATTTTGATTGCAATCCGTGTTATGAACCGGCGCCTTAAAGTGGGTGTTTGGTTTATCGTTGAATGATTTAGCGGGGTTAAACGTATCCGGTGGATACAGAGACTCCTTCAGGGCGATCATATTTTCCAAGCATTTTCATCATTTTGGTATGTTCAGTCAAAGCTTCTGAAAAAGTTAAATATTGGTGACTAAGACGATATTGAACAAATAAGAGGTATCTTTAACTCCAAAAACTGAATACATCTTTCCCCCACTTCAGGCAACCAAATACACAGGAACGACTTTGGATAAGGCGATTATGAGCAAAACAACCCTATTCAATTCTTATTTGAAGGAAATAGCCAACCAGGCTGAAATTGAAAAACACCTGACTTTTCATGTATCTCATCATAGTTTTGGAACAAGAGCAATTGGAATAGGCATCCGAGTTGAAGTTGCTTCTAACCTGAGTTCGATTCATATTTTAAGGTTCCGATTTAAATATCAAACCCACATCCAGCCAAACAGTAAAGGCAAAATTTACCACTACATTTACAACGTTGCATGGATGGAATTTAGCGACGATGAAATATTAATCGTCCGGCAACGATAACCACCCTGTCCACCCACAAAAAAAAAGGACCCCTTTCGAAGTCCTTTTTGCTATTTTAATTTTGTTTATTAAAGCGCTTACGATGCCGAAGTTGCCTTCGGTCCCGCATTCCGAATTTCTTCGTTCGATCCTTCTGCATAACTCTCGAAGTTTGTGTTAAACAAGCCAGCTAGGTGATTGGCTTTTGCGTCGTATTGCGTTTTATCGGCCCAGGTGTTTCTTGGATTTAATACCTCCGTTGGAACATTAGGAACCGCAGTTGGCATGGCAAGTCCGAAAACAGGATGCGTCGTAAGTTCAACATTGTCTAATTCACCGTTTAAGGTTGCCGTAATCATGGCTCGAGTATATTTGAGACTCAAGCGTTTTCCTACGCCGTACGGGCCACCATTCCACCCCGTGTTGATCAACCAAACGTTTACCTGATTGTTGCGCATTTTTTCACCCAACATCTCGGCGTATTTAGCCGGGTGAAGCGGTAAAAAGGCCGCTCCAAAGCATGCACTAAAAGTTGCCACCGGATCGGTAATACCGGCCTCAGTGCCAGCAACTTTCGCGGTATAACCACTAATAAAGTGATAACCGGCCTGACCAGGCGTTAATTTAGATATTGGAGGCAAAACACCAAAGGCATCTGCCGTTAAGAAAAATATGTTTTTAGGACCTTTCCCAACTGATGGAACCGCAATGTTGTCGATGTGATCAATTGGGTAGGCAACTCGAGTGTTTTCGGTAACTGACGTGTCTTCGTAATCAACCTTGTTGGTTCCTTCAAAGAAGCGAACGTTTTCAACCAAGGCACCCTTTTTAATGGCATTCCAAATTTGCGGCTCTTTTTCTTCCGTTAAGTCGATGCACTTAGCATAGCAGCCTCCTTCGAAATTAAATACAGAGTCATCTGCCCAACCGTGCTCATCATCGCCAATCAATCGTCGGTTTGGATCTGCACTCAGCGTTGTTTTTCCGGTTCCGGAAAGTCCAAAGAAAATAGCCGTATCACCATCTTCCCCAATGTTGGCCGAGCAGTGCATACTCAATACGCCCTTGTCTTGAGGCAAGATGTAATTTAAGACGGAAAAAATGCCTTTTTTAATTTCACCGGTATATCCACTTCCACCAATTAAGATAATTTTTTTGGTGAAGTTTAAAATTGAAAAGTTGTGTTGACGGGTTCCATCTTCCTCTGCAACCGCCATAAAGCTCGGTGCGGCTAAAATGATCCATTCGGGAGTTTGGTTTTCACATTCTGCGACCGTTGGCCGAAGAAATAAGTTGTTGGCAAAAAGGTTTTGGTAGGCCGATTCCGTAACCACACCAATGTTCATTCTATACGCTGGATCTGCACAAGCAAAAGCATCGCGTACATAAATTCGCTTGCCTTCGTAATGCGAAATAACCTTGTTTAATAATGAATCAAACGTGTCTTCGGAAAATGGCTGATTGATGTTTCCCCACCAAACAGTTTCTTTTGTTTTGGCATCGTTTACAACAAATTTGTCCTTTGGAGATCTACCGGTAAATTCGCCAGTATCTGCAGCTAAAGCGCCATTATCGGTAAGTTTTCCTTCATTATTTAGAAGGGCGTGTTCAATGAGTTGATCAGGCGAAAGGTTTATAAAAGCCTCGGATGCCTTATTGATAATCTGATCAATAATTGGGTGATTTTTCATTAATTGTTCTATTAGTTCTATCTGCTATTTAGGGGCGCAAAGGTAAAATCTCTTTGTCATTTTTTACGTTTATCCGCCTTTTTTCTTAACATGATATCCATCAAGCTGCAACAGACCAATTACCTTGTCAACAAAGTCGCCTTGAACTATGATTTCCCCTTCTTTTGCCGTTCCACCAGCACCACACTTACTTTTTAGCTTTTTACCAAGTTCTTGTAAGTTTTCAGCCGAACCAATAAAGCCCTCTATCAAGGTAACCGTCTTTCCCTTGCGCTGTTTCTTGTCGCGAGAAACATAGAGTTTTTGTTTGGAAGCGTCGATATTTTCATCCTGAGTTTCTTCAACCTCAAAGTCGAACGAATCATTGGTGCTGTACACCATTCCGCCCAAATCACTTAAACTGCTCGATTTTTTTGGTTTTTTAGACATGCTTCAAAGATAATACATCATCAAGTTCAACAAAAACTAGTCGTGCGCTTCTTGCAACTTTTCATACAGCACTATTGCTTCCTTTGCCTCTTTTACGTCGTGTACCCTCAAGATCATTGCACCTTTGTTCAAGGCCAAGGTGTTGAGCACGGTTGTGCCGTTTAGGGCTTGTCTAGGATTGGTTCCCAAAACTTTGTTTATCATCGATTTACGCGAAAACCCCACCAAAACAGGTTTGTTGAAAAGTTGTACCAATTCCGGTAAGGCCTGAAGCAGTTGAAAGTTGTGCTCAACGGTTTTCCCAAAGCCAAAGCCCGGATCTAAAATTACATCGTGCATGGCAAGCGACTGAAAAACTTCCAGCTTGTTTTTGAAATATTCAAAAACCTCTTCAACCACATTGTGGTACTGTGGATGGTTTTGCATCGTTTTGGGACTTCCCTTTTTGTGCATGGCAATGAAAGGGATTTTGGTTTTAGCTATCCACGGCAACATGGTTGCATCATCATCTCCGGCACTTATATCGTTAACAATTGAAGCACCCAAGGATACGGCCAATTGAGCCACTTTGCATTTGTTGGTGTCAATGCTTACGGGCAACTGAGGATGATGCTTTGCCAACCATTCTAAAGCCGGAGCAATGCGATCCATCTCTTCTTGCGCAGAAACTTCTTCGGCCCCGGGCTTGCTGCTGGCTCCGCCAACATCCACTATATCAACCCCATCCGTAATCATTTTGGATATATGTGTCTCCAAGTTTTTAGGTTGCATAAAGATGCCACCATCGTAAAACGAATTGGGGGTTACATTCAAAATGCCCATAACCTTGGGAGTGTCTAAATTGAAGGCTGTGCCTTTAATGTTGATTGTATTATTGGAATTTACCATTGCATGTGCCCGAAGCGTATATTTTTGCACAAAAATAAAACCTTGAGCACTAAAACGTCGGAACAGTATGACGCGGCTGTACAAAAATGTCGCGAGCTCTTTAAAAAGAAGACCATAGACTATGGCACTTCTTGGCGAATCCTCCGCCCAACCTCGCTCACAGATCAAATTTTCATTAAGGCCCAGCGCATTCGAAGCATTGAAGAAAAACAAGAAAATAAAGTTGGAGACAGCATTATTGATGAGTACATCGGCATTGTGAACTATTGCATTTTAGCCATTGTGCAGCTTAAAATGGTGGATGACAAGAGCATTGAAATGGATGCCATTGAGGTATTAAATTACTACGACCTCGAGGCAAAAACCACTAAAGAGCTGATGCTCAACAAAAATCACGACTACGGAGAAGCTTGGCGCGAAATGAGAGTTAGCACCTACACGGATTTAATTTTAATGAAAATTCTTCGCATTCGGCAAATTGAAAACAATGCTGGTAAAACCTTAATTTCTGAGGGCCTCGAAGCCAACTATCAGGATATGATGAACTATGCTATCTTTGCTTTGATTCGAGATTCGGAAGGTTCATGAAGTTTTTAGTGCAATTTAGTCGGGTTTTGGTGGCGCTGGTATTTATACTATCCGGCCTTCTGAAATTAAACGACCCAACCGGATTTTCATACAAGCTCGATGAGTATTTTGGAGTTTTTATTGAAGATGTTGAGGTAGACCAAGATTCTGTTACCACCTTAATTCTCTCCGAAAAGGGGGATACCCTCATCCATCATGTTTACACATTAAGCCCAACCGATACATCCCTTAACCTTGTAATTCCCGTTGCTCAATTAGCCACAAAGATTACGGAAAGTGATAGCCATTCCGACACCGTCCTGTTCTATGAAACTTCGGTATATCAAGATGGAAGATTATTGGGAGATATATCCAACCCAAAAGACAACCAGAACTGTCAAATATTTATCATTAAAGAATCAAAAGCCTTGCTGAGAAATAAGGTCGTTTTGTCATCTGCATCAGCTGATAATAAGCAATTTGAAGTGTTGGTGGCCAGTTTGGTTAAGCCGAAGTCTGTCTGGAATTCCCTGTTTGAATGGTGCAAAAAAAACGCTCTTGCCTTAGCTATTTTTATGAGCTGGTTGGAAGCAATCTTAGGTTTTGCCTTGCTCATAGCTTGGCAACCAAGATTTACTACATGGATGTTGATGTTGCTCACCCTATTTTTCACCTTCCTAACATGGTATTCTTGGGTGTATAATAAGGTAACCGACTGCGGTTGTTTTGGAGATGCCTTGCCGTTAAATCCAGAAAAGTCTTTTTATAAAAACATCATTTTTGGAGTGGTCATTCTCATCATCCTCTTTGGAGTTAAGCACATCAAGCCCGTGTTTTCCAATCCGTTTAGTGTTAAGGTGCTAACCTTGCTATCGATGATGTTGGTTGGGTTTAGTTTATACTGCAAACACTATTTGCCCGTGGTAGATTTTCTTCATTACTCCGAAGGAACCGATCTTCGAAAAGGGATGGTAGTGCCCGAAGGTGAGCGAGATCGTCCGCACTTGCAAATACGATATTTGTACGAGGCCAAGGATGGAAGTGGAAAAACCCAAGAGGTATTTTACGACAGTGAAGGGGATGTATTTACCCCAAGAATTGATTACAGTATTTGGAAATACGTCAAAATACTTGAGGAGAAGGAACTGGCACCGGCTTACGAGCCTCCAATTCACGATTTTACCATGATGAATTCCGCCGATGAGAATGAGTTGACGGAGTTTTTCGCTTCCAAAATCAAGATGCTGGCCATCTTGTACGACCTGTCGGATGTAAATCAAAAAGCCATTCCAAAATTGAAGTCATTGGCCGATTCATGTAAGATGTACGACATTGATTTTTGGGCACTTACAGCATCAACACCGGAAGAAGCGGAAGCCTTCCGGCATGAGCACCAGCTGGCTTCGTTTAGGTTTCACTTTGGCGATCAAACCAATCTAAAGTCAATCATTCGGTCTAATCCGGGTTTGTTGTTGATTTCAGATACGTCGGTAGTTCGTAGAACATGGCCGTCAACCCGTTTGCCAAGCTTTAAAAGAGTTAGCAAAATCATAAAATAGCGTATGAAGCAATATGTGGGCAAGCTTGGGTACTCAGCCTTTATTTTGTTCAGTGTTGCCACCATTGTGTTTTGGTTGTTTAGCTTTTCGTTTCCATCGCCCGAAGACATCTTGGTAACCGATCGCACCGATGAGCGAACCTTAAAAGCAATTCAAAGCGAGCTCAACTTAGATCAACCCCTTGGAGTTCAATACCGAGCGTTTTTAAATGATCTTTCCCCAATTTCGGTCTATGGTTCTGCCAAGATTCCGAAAATTTCACATCTGCATTTATTTACCACAAAATCCAAAGCGGTAGTTGTAAAGTGGCCGTATCTGCGCCGTTCTTTTCAATCCGGACAATTTACCAGTGCTCTGCTCTTTGATGCATTTAAAGGAACCTTCGTATTGGCCTTGGCCGCAATGATCTTTGCTACCTTGTTTGGGTTGTTTTTTGGAGTAATTGCCGGCATTAAACGAGGAACGTGGTGGGATCAAGCCATTCTGTTTGTTTCTACTTTGGGGGTTTCGGTACCTTCTTTTTTCTCAGCTATTGTTTTTAGCTGGTTGTTTGGATATGTTTGGCACCAGTATACTGGTTTGAATCTGGTTGGAAGCTTGTATGAGGTAGATCCGTTTAAAGGGGCCAGTCTGCAATTGAAAAACTTGATTCTTCCCGCCTTAGCCTTAGGTATTCGACCCTTGGCCATCATTACGCAACTTACTCGTAATGCAATGTTGGATACACTTAAGCAAGATTTTATTCGAACCGCTAAGTCGAAAGGATTGTCAAAACGAGTTATTTATTTTAAACACGCATTAAAATTTGCCTTAAACCCAATTGTTACTTCTATTTCCGGTTGGTTTGCTTCATTGTTGGCTGGGGCATTTTTTGTAGAATACATTTTTAATTGGAAGGGCTTGGGAAGTTTAACCATTCAAGCCTTAGAAACCAGCGACTTGCCTGTAATTATGGGAGCCATTTTGTTCATAGCTGTAATCTTTATTGGAATGAATTATTTGGTGGATGTTCTGTATGCTAAGTTGGATCCAAGAATTCGGGTAAATGCGTAAGAAGTTGATTTGCTTGGTTGGATTACCTGGAGTTGGAAAAACAACGGTTGGAAAAGATTTGGCCAACGCGTTAAAGTATCAATTCATCGACCTAGATGCCAAAATTGAGCAAACACAAGGAATGAGCATTAAAGAATTATTTGAGAAGCACGGAGAAGATGGGTTTCGCTCATTAGAACACATTGTTTTGAAAGCGGTTCTTAGTTCGTTGGAAGAAAACAGCGGTACGGTTTTGTCGTGCGGTGGTGGAACGCCTTGTTTTCAAAACAATATGGCACTGTTAAAGATTGGGGGAGTGGTGGTTTATTTGGAGGAGGATTTACATACCATTGCCCTGCATTTAGAAGAATCCAACGCCAAAAAGGTTGAGCGTCCCATGTTTAAAGGGCTAAAAACGGCGATGATTTTGCATGAATTGTGGCTTGAAAGAAGATCGATATATGAGCAAAGCCACGTGATTACTGGCATTGCAAGTGTTTACAACTCGCATTTATTCACAAATCGGTTGGATTTATTCACAAAGTAGCCCTGAATTTTGATGATACTCGGTTAATCGTGTAACATTGTTTAACGATAAAAGATATATATGAAGCCAGCGCAGGTTCAGCTGGGCTATATCAATTTTTAGTAACTGTAATTTAAAATAAAAAAAACATGAACAAATCAGAGTTAATCTCACAGATGTCTGCCGATGCGGGTATTACCAAAGCTCAAGCACAGTCAGCTTTAAATTCTTTCTTAGATTCTTCTTCAGGTGCCTTAAAAGCAGGTGGAAAAGTAATCTTAGTTGGATTCGGAACATTCTCAGTATCTAACCGTGCTGCTAGAACAGGAAGAAACCCACAAACTGGTAAAGAAATTCAAATCGCAGCTAAAAACGTTGTTAAGTTTAAAGCGGGTTCTGAATTGTCGGAAAAAGTGAACTAGAAATCGTTTTTTCTTAGAACGAAATTGAAACCCAGGCCAATTGGCTTGGGTTTTTTTTGTGCCCGATTTTACTGCATTAAATTATACTAACCCTTTTTTAAACCACCGGCATTCCTTATAACCTGAGTTCGATTAATCCTTGCGGTTCAGAACGCTTGTCAATAGTGAGATGCGAATGAAAATTGTGAAAAAATAGCGGGCTATTTTGAACCATTTTTATGAAGTAGATTGCTGTTGCCAAGTGGAAATGAGAAATTTGCTTTTTAATAAAGCCGCATAGTCTTCATTATCAGTTCTTGGTTTACCCCGGTAAACCTACAAACATGACGCTTGGGACTGTACACCATTTTGTGTTTGAAGTAACTCATTAAAAAATTGACAGATTAG
>JBLHHI010000100.1:0-12264 GCA_047614125.1 Bacteroidia bacterium
GTTAACGCGGTGTCGCATCCAAAGGCAGATTTTACAATCAAATCAATGGTATTGGTTCCGTTGGTAGTAAACTGGTGATTTACCGTAGCCGTGTTGCCACTTCCTCCATCGGAGTATGTCCATGCATAGGTTGCTGTTGCGGGGTCAATCTTATTGTTGATTGCAGCCGTCATCGACGTGCTGTGCGGGTTACAACCCTTTGGGTCATCAACCGTTAGGGTTACGTTCGGAATGGGGTGTATCGTTACAAAGTAGATGTCATCCACAAACGGACATGCATTACCAGGCTCAGTTTGAACGTACAAACTCACTCGGCCAACCGTGTCGGCAGGTGATGTAAAGCTGTAATTGGTTGTTTTGGCCTTGTTGTCGCTCACACTTCCTTTAAACGGCACCCATGTAATACCCGAAGTATTACTGTAGGTAGCGGTTACCGGTATCATCATATTGGCCGTTCTGCATATTGATGTATCCTCATTTAAGATTGAAATCTTAGGCAAGGCTTCAATTTGAACTTGAACCGAATCGGAACCTCTACATCCTTTGGCATCAACGTATTTATAGCTGACGTAAAATGGATTATCTGTAGGTGCTACCGATGGTTTAAAAACATTGGCTGCCATCACACCGCTGTGTGGTGAAGACCAAGCACCGCCCGGTAAGTTGGAGGATGACATGGGTATGTCTACATTATTTTCGCAGAACAAGTAGGGCTCAAATCCAGTGGTGGTTTGCAACGGAGTCTCAAAAATCTGTGGCTTAGGCAACGGATTTATGATCAAGTTGGTATCCTTAAAGGTTGGGCAACCCGAACGATCGTGATAAAAACGCATCTTGTATCGGAAAGGTCCACCTGCGTAGCTGGGCTCTGGTGTGGCCAAGGTATTTAAGGTGTCTCCGTATAAGGTATCGCCTTTCAAGGCGGCATTTAAACCTACGGGCGATTGGAAACCTGGGGCAACAATGGCCTTCCATATTCCGTCGTACGGTGTTACTTGACTCAAGGTTTTTAAATCAACCTTTCCTTCATCCCAACACAATTCTGGGAATGCTCTAAAGGTAATTTTAGGCACCTTAGTAATAGCTATGGTAGCCGTGTCGCGGTTGTAACAACCAAACTGACTTCTGTACACAAACTCAATCACAATGGTATCCGAATCTTTGGCACCCAATGGAACGGCAGTTTCGCCAATGTCGAGATAGAAATCTTGAGGAGCTCCGGGAGCGCCAGAACCGTTGTCTTTTAAAATTTTCTTCCAATCGTAGGTCTTGCAATCCAAGCAATTCCATTCTTGTCGACCAATCGAAGGGTTACCTGGAGATATGATGATCTTATCGTTTTTCAAGTTAACCGTCCCCTTATCCTGGCAGAAATATCCGTTTCGGAGTGTTACATCAGGAAGTGGGTTTATCTTAATATCGAACGAATCTTTATTTACACAACCTGTTGAAGGATCGACGTAGCGATAGGTTACTTTATGTGTTGTTGTATTGGTACCACAAGCTAAGGCTGTTTCAAAAACAGATCCAGAAGATACATAGGTTGGATCCTTCGCGCAATACCAAGTTCCTCCTCTTGCAGATGCATCTTCATCCAAACGAAGGTTTAAAACCCCAGCGTCGCAACATATTTCTTTAGCCGGTGGCATTTTAAACTTGGGCAGTGGATTTACCGTAACCTTTACGGTATCAGCATCATAGCACGTAGTGGTATCTATGGTAACATACAGTTCCAATTGGAAGTTTGTAGTTGCCCTGATGTTATATTTTAACGTATCTGCAGTACCCATATTGGTTCGAGTAGGCGGATTAGTAATATCCCACCATCGATAGGTCCCCGTCTTGACATTGCCAGCCGTATCGAGTCCGCCGGCGGGCAGCCTTAAGAAATCGTTCCAACAAACAGTTTGATCGGCTCCAGCATTTGCAATGACCGTGTCGTTTACAAATAAGTTCATGGTATCGGTGGCAAAACATCCAATGCTGTCGATTACTTTAATAACCCACTGTCCTTTCAGGCTTGTCGCCATCATCGAATCATCAGCAAAGTAAACTCCATTTAAGTACCACTCTTTAAATAAGGTATCCCCTTGTCGTACTCTGATTTCTGTAGTGTCTCTTGGATCATCCCAGTATGCGAGTGAATCATTTGGCACTAAATGAATGGTATCGTACGTACAAATTCTTCGATCGCGACCAATGAATACCAATGGATTTTCTTTCAAGAATATCTTTATACTATCCCAAGCAACACACTTATTCTTGTCGGTTATCTGTATTCCAAATGTGGAGTCTGTTGTACGATTAGGTATCGATACGTTCAGATAATCGGTTGTGTCGCCGGTTGACCATAGATATTTGATTGGATTTGCACCATTTACAACTGGTGGTTGAAGTTTTAGAACGGTTCCAGCACATACAAAGGTATCGGGTCCAAGAGCCAAATCAACTTCCAACAACGGTGGTACAACCAAGGTGTCGTAGTAATCATTTGGGCACTTCGAAGAATTTTCGATGGTGTGCTGAATGATGTATTTACCTCCTTGACGGAAACGGATGGTATCTTTTTGTTTTCTGCTAATGAAAGTACCTGTACTTTCAAAGAATACTTTCTTGCGATCAAAAATTATATTACCTGTGGAGTCTCTAATCTGCCACGTATATTTTGCCGGTGTTTTAAATCCGCCGGGTATGGTACTTTTTATAGAGTATCGCCCACACGCTAAGGTGTCGATGTCGACCTCTGTTTCGGCAATAGGCTTAACCAATACGGTAAAGGCTCGAACGGTTACAGCATTCAACGGACAAGCATCATCGCGAGCAGTTACCGTAAATGAATAGGGTAAATCACTCGCTGAGCCAACGGGTGGAGTCCAACAAAACCGACCGGTTTGGTGCAGAGCTGTTGGGTTGGTGACTGTAAATTTAGCACCGGGAATACCCTTATTCCATTTTATTTGAACCGTATCTGGGTCTGGAGTTGGCAGCGGTGGAGGAGGAACTTTTACCTTATCGTCTGTTGTAATGTTAAAGCACAATTGTGTTCCTTCACACACATTATAGCTATAGGGGCCGTCAATAACAGGCGGATTATTCCCAGGACAGGTTTTCGTTATAAACTGCATATCCCGACGGGTTATACCAATAAGTTGATACTTTCCAGCGCTGTCTTTTCGCCACTCTTTTACTTCGAGTACGGCAACGGTAATTTCATCACACTTATCTGGTGTAAAGATTAAATCTCCTGTTTTGGGATCTAAGTAAATACCGATTGGTGGGTTGGCGTTTTGGTTAACAATTCCTTTTCCTGTTGGATCGTAAACATCAAATGGAGAAGTGGCAGAATATTTACCACTGTAACCAATTTGCGAATTCCAAGCCTTTAAAGGAGTTGAAAATGAGTAAGATAACGAATCAAACTGAGCTGTATCCGAAGCCCCATTGTTATAATAGAATGGTTGGTTACAGCAAAGAAATGCGATGGGCTCTGTGGTAAGTACCGGCGATGAATTACACGGTGCCTTACACAAATCCATCATGGCAAAGGTGTAAAAGTTTTGATTTGCAGCCCCCGTGGTTATGTCCGAATTTCGACAACACTGGCCCGTTTCTATAATAAATTGGCAACATCCGCTGCTTAACAACCCACTGTAAGGTGCCTTGTTAAAGTCGATGGTAACCGTGTACTCATGCTCTTCAATACCTTCACCTGTTCCGTACGTGTTTTTTGGATTACACGGTTTAGTGGCTGTAGCACACACTGGCGTTACATCACGAATTGTGTTTAACGACAAACTCACACCAACCGAACCACCACCGGTGGCACACTTGATACGTGTTTGTGAACTGGGGTTTGAAAAACCTACCCCTTTACAACTTCGGTAATACTTAATTACGAACTCAAATTTTAAGGTATCGATACAGCGATACGTGATATCCGCTCCCATAACGTGCGTTGCTTGCGACTGAGGCGCAAACAAAAAGAGCAAACCAAATAAAGCAAACAGACTAAAAAGATGTCTTTTCATGCTACTAATACTACGTGTTTTTTGTAAATGTCTTTCCATTATAAATCGGGCTAAGATACTGTTATTTTTTTTATTTGCACAGAGCACGCAGCTCTGTAAGGTCCATTATTCATTTTGTCACAATCAATTTGAGTACTTCATAACCAATTGGCTTGTGAATGTATATATAGTAGATACCGGATGCAAGCGGTTCGCTGCATGTGACACCATATATATTCCTATTTATTTTTTTAACCTCAAAATCCGAAACATATACTCCGTTACTCATCTGAATATCAATGCGTAATATTTCACCTTCAAGGGTAAAACTCTTCGAACCCAATACGGGATTTGGATAGAGCTTTATTCGATTTACCTCTTTAATTTGTGGTGCAACAAAAACGCTGGTTGAATAGAAATTCAACATTTCTTCCACGGTTTGATTCACTTTAATTTTTACATCATTTTTTTCATCCGCTAACCCAGTAAAATAGGCAAATTCAAATTTTAAGAATGACTTGGATGGAAAAGACGCAATCTTTGATGTGGCCAACACGTTACGTTCTCCTCCAACTTGACCTGAACTTTCTTCGCTCCAGATGGCAGATGGATATTTAACATCCGTATTTCCAGGATACATAAACTTTGTTTCCTTGGAGCCGGAAGTTCCGTTTCCATTCATAAATTTTTGATTGCCATTTTTCCATTTTCCTTCTAAAACGTTGTTCAATTCAGCTGCCGAAGCTGGCAATCCTCGAACCGGATCATTAATCACAAAACTTGATGTGCTGTACAATTCAGCGTTTAAGAGAACAAGACCGGCAAAGGGCAATTTGCTGTTAAAACCATCCTCCCCTTCATCAACGTCATCGGCATTGTACCCGAAAATCATGTTTTTGTTCACCGAGGTTTGAACAAAATTATCGCTTGCATTTCCCAAGGTGAGGTCGGCAAATGGCGCTATAAAAAAAGGTTCGTATGTGATTGATGATCGGTTAATTAAATAATACGTTCCGAAGATCACACCTTCTAACTGCTTTCGATTGGAAGTGAACAGCATGCCTTGAATTTCCACCCCCATGCGATCCGTCCCAGAAACAACGTGTTCACCATCGTCGTTGCATATAAAATATACCGCTTCGTCTCCTAAAAAATACGGATAATCCCCGTCGTTCGGTGCGTAAATGGCGTCGCCATTCCAATCTACAAAAGGTGCCAACACCGCCGGAACATTGGTTTCAGCATGACTTGCTGGCCAGGTAAGAATATCGGTAGGAGCCTTATATCCTGTCTTTTGATATTGCTCGCTGTGTGAAGTTACTTGATCGCGTGTTACATGCCAAACCTTATTCCAATCCAATGGATCTTTGCCCAAGCCCGTGGCAGTATCGATGGGCCCAGGCCATTGTTCTGTTTTAGTAGGATTGATGTTTAAGGATGCACGTGCCGTTCCATTGTCAAAGCCTAACATCCATAAATTAGAAAAGGCAAAAAAGTTTTTTAAAGAATCTTGATACCAGCTCGACGGCGCACCTTTGGACGTAACAAACAAATTTCCGTTTGCATTTACCTGAGCATTTAATCCCGAATGCGTCAATTGAGCGTTTCCAACTTGGGCAACTCCATTTTGAGCGCCAAGCACAAAGCTTAAAACGGTAATCAAGATGACTTTAACCAAATTCAAAAACGATTTCATTGCTGTAAACGGATTTAATTAGAACTTGTATTTCAATCCGAAATTGGCTGTATATGCGTAATCATACTGATTAAGGCGATATGCAAATCCATTGGTTGGCGATAAGAAATACGTCGCGCGGGGTTCAAAGATTCCAGTAAATCGAGGTGTTAAGAAATATGAAACTCCAAACGCAGCACACATACTCGTTCCGGTTATGGATCGCTTAAAGCTTCCGTTGTTCAGATTTGTTAAAACACCTTGTTCCGAGTCCAGCACATATCCTCTATATGAGTTTTGCAAAACCAAGGCCGCATCGGCCGATACTGAAAATCCAAACTTGCCTTTATATCCGGTAAATCTTAAACCGATTGGTAGAGATACGTATTGATACGAATTATTGCTTCGAGCCTGCTTATCAACGGTTTGAGTTTCAAAGCTTGTATCGTAAACGGTGGTAGTTGTTGGTGGACCGTTTGGCCGTACAACCGTTATGGTTCTTGAATTAACATTCATGTTGGTTGTGGTAGAAGAATACCCAAAAGACATCGTTTCTCGTCGTTTTAAATAATCCAATCCAATATAGGCTTCTACATTTTGCGAAAGCGCATAGTTCAACATAAATCGGGCTTGAAGCGATACCTGTGCCTTTTCACTGCTATTTCTTAAGGCACCCAGATTTTCTCCGTCTGAATTAGAAATGTTTCTAAACGCATACGATGGCCCACCCAGTAAGCTCATCGACCATTTTGAAAGTGGTCGTGGACTTGGCAAGGCCGAAGTTCCTAGGTCGCCACTTCCGTCGGTATCTTCATTTTTGTTGATGGCCAACTTATCTTTCTCAACAGGCTTAGATTTATCTTCAGAAGTGGTTGTCTCAACCGCTTTTTCTTTGTCAATATTTGCTAAAAATGGCTTGTCTTCAGTTTTTGGTGTAACCACATAATCCGATTCGTTGGGTTCCGTCGTATTCGGGGTTTTTAGCGTTGGATTTCGGGTAAAGTCCTGATTTTTAACAATTGGCGTTTCATTAAGCCTTGGCTCTTGGCCGCCGGAAACTCCAGTTTTTGTTGGATTATTTTTCACAACACTTGGCGTGGTAATCTCTTTTACACTTTCCCGGGTTACATCCGTATTTTCCTTTTCATCGGCTACAAGAGGTATATCATTTTGAGTTGTGTTCGCTGGATTGGATTCTGTAAAGTTTTGAACCGAGCCTTGCCCTGTTGGATTGGAATCGTTTATTGCGGGAGCTGGGTTTTCAGCAGTACGACTCGAATAGTTCGCAATTCCTACACCGGTAACCGCGACCAACAACACCACAGAAGCAGCAACCAGCCACTGTGTTTTATTGAGGGCAACTCTATTTAAGAATATGTGAATGCCCGTTCGCTTTTTATATATGCGCTGCAATACATCCGGGGCTTGTGCCTCCGAATCGTACAGCTTTTCGCGCATGATCTGTTCAAATCCTTGATTATCCATGTTCAACGTTTCTCTTTTGTAATAAGTTCATCAGATACTTCCGAGCCCGCGCATATTGCGAGCGGGAAGTACTTTCATTAATGTGTAGTATTTCACCAATTTCTTTATGGCTGTATCCTTCAACAGCGCAAAGATTAAATACGTGCTGATACCCTTCGGGCATCACTCGCACTAAATCCATGATTTCTCGTGCATTTATCGACGCAATAACTTGTGAATCAAAAATCGGCTCTGGAACATCCTCCAACCGATTGGGTTCGAACTTTCGAGCCCGTTTGTCTTTACTGCGCAACGCCGTATTAACCATAATTCGTCGAATCCAACCCTCAAAAGATCCATCCCCTCTAAAAAGGGAGATCTTGTCAAAAATCTTTACGAAGGCGTCTTGCAAAACGTCTTCGGCTTCTTCCTTCGAATTACAATATCTTAAACAAACTCCATACATCTTATTCGCGTACTTATTATACAACATACCTTGTACGTCTCTGTCTTCATGAATGCACCCCTCTATTAGCTCCTCATCACTCATCTCTTGATTTCGTGCACTATGTTTGTTGTTTTTAGTCATGGGTATGACGCATCACTCTCGGAAAATGATGCATGGCTGAATCGCTATTTTGAAAAAAAATATTCAATTTGCATAAGTTATTGATATTGTGACAGTTACATCTAAGTATAAACGAATGATTTTCATCTAAACACTCAATTATTATTATCAAAAAGAAAACCTCACTAGGTCTTTATATTTGCACAAAAATATCTAATATGGCAACAACTGAGCATAGAGTGATTGCGAAAGAACTAAATAATTTAACAATACAAATCTTTCTTAAGATAGGCGTATCGGAAGCGGATGCTCATTTAGCCGCCGATGTTTTACACCAAGCCGATTTACGTGGAATCGACTCGCACGGAGTTGCTCGGTTAAGTGGATACGTTCGATTGTGGAAGGCTGGACGAATCAATGCAAAGGCGCAGCCAAAAATAATTCATGAAATGGCCACTACGGCCACTATGGATGGTGATGCCGGCCTAGGCTTAACCAATGCACCAAAAGCCATGGATCTGGCCATCGAAAAAGCCGACAAATATGGCAGCGGTTGGGTTGCCATCCAAAACTCCAACCACTTTGGAATTGCTGCTTACCACGCAATGAAGGCCTTGAAACACAACATGATTGGCTTTGCTATAACCAATGCCAGTCCGTTGGTTGCGCCCACCTTTAGCACAGAACGTTTATTGGGAACCAACCCCATTTGTTACGCCATTCCCGGTGGAAAAAAAGAACCTGTTATAATTGACATGGCTACCTCCGCCGCGGCAAACGGAAAATTGGAAATCGCACAGCGCTTAGGCACCGAAATTCCGTCCGGTTGGCTGCAAAACAGTTTGGGAGTCGACACATTAAATCCCGCCGATTTAAAAGATGGTGGAAGTCTACTTCCTTTGGGAAGTGATAAAAACCACGGCAGTCATAAAGGGTATGGTCTATCGGCCTTTGTCGACATATTTAGCGGTGTACTTAGTGGCGCCAATTACGGTCCATGGGTGCCCCCCTTTGTAAGTTTTTTACCTCTAGCGCCCGATATGCCGGGGAGAGGAATTGGCCATTTTGTTGGTGCTTTTCGAGTGGATGGCTTTAGGCCAATGAGTGAGTTTGAGGACCACATTGGCCGTTGGATTGATCGTTTTAAATCCGCCAAAACTACTTCCGAACACTCAGAAGTAATTATTCCAGGAGAGCCCGAAGCTGCCATGCATCGAACACGGCTTATAGAAGGTATTCCCATCGTAGAGGCGGTTTATCAAGACCTCAAAACAACCGCGCTTGAGTTGGAAGTTGAATTTACCATTTGATGCTCCGCAATTCTTAATAGTGGAATGCGGCTAATCTGGTTCACAATTGGCCATACGTACGCACATTTTCAATAGATTTTTGTAATATCGAACTCTTATAAAATTATGTATAAAATGAAGAACATCATCCTCTTGTCCATCACCGTTTTGTTAACGTCATTCATGGTTTCGTGCAACAGCCAAGCCAACAATTCGGATGCCAACGGAAACTCCGATTCCTTTGAAATAAAGGTTGATCGATTTGCCGACATTCAAGTGCTTAGATACCAGGTTTCGAGTTTAGAAAAGCTCACTCCAAAACAAAAAGAATTGGTGTACTACTTATCTCAAGCGGCACTGAGTGGAAGAGACATCATTTACGCCTGCAATTACAAACATAACTTACAGATTAGAAGGAGTTTAGAAAATATTTACCAACACTACAAAGGCGATAAAAATTCGGAAGATTGGAAGGCTTTTGCAACGTATTTAAAACGCGTTTGGTTCAGCAATGGTATCCACCATCACTATTCGGAAAAGAAAATTATGCCGGAATTCGACGCTGCCTACTTTGCCGTTTTAGTAGCTAAATCATCGGGTGGAACATGGCCCTTATTACAAGGAGAAAGCTTGGAGCAAATGGTTGCAAAACTCAATCCTCCAATCTTCGATTCAGCCGTTGATGCAAAAAAAGTTGTTAAAGACAAGGGCGTTGATAAAATTGTGGCCTCTGCCAACAACTACTATGGAGATGGAATAACCGAAAATGAAGCCATTGCTCATTACAAGTCGCAAATGAACAAAACCGACAAACCCATCGAAAACGGTTTGAATTCAAGATTAATTCGAAAAGATGGCAAGCTGGTGGATTGGACGTACAAATCGGGTGGCTTATATGGCGCTGCCATCGACGAGATGATTACTTGGTTGAAAAAGGCACAAGGCGTTGCTGAAAATCCAGCACAAGCAAAACATCTTGGTTTACTAATTGAATATTTCACCACAGGAAGCTTAGAAAAATGGGATGAGACCAATTTACAATGGGTTAAATCGACCGATGGAGACATCGATTTTATTCTCGGATTTATCGAGGTATATGGCGATGCCATTGGATATAAAGGCGCTTTTGAAGGAGTAATTGAAATTACAGATTTTGAGGCTTCAGAGCAAATGCAAATAATGGGACAAAACGCACAATGGTTCGAAGACAACAGCCCCATTATGGCCGAACACAAAAAGAAAAACGTTGTGGGCGTTAGCTACAGGGTAGTTAATGCCGCCATGGAGGCTGGTGATGCTGCTCCATCCACACCCATTGGTGTTAACCTTCCAAATTCAAACTGGATTCGATCTACACACGGTTCAAAATCAGTGAGTTTAGGAAACATCGTTCAAGCATACAGCGATGCAGGTGGAAGTAATTCGATCCAAGAATTTTACTTAAGCAAAGAAGTTCAAGAGCGCGTAAAAAAGCACGGTAAGTTATCGGGCAAGTTGCACACGGCAATGCACGAAGTAATTGGCCACGCTTCTGGAACAATAAACGAAGGCATTGGAACTCCAAAAGAAACGCTTAAGAACTACAGCAATACCTTGGAAGAAGCACGAGCCGACTTAGTGGCCTTGTACTATGTGTACGACCAAAAACTCATTGATCTTGGCTTAATGGAGACCTTAGATGTTGGAAGGGCTGAATACGACAGTTACATTATGAACGGCATGATGTTGCAACTGAGAAGATTAGAAGCAGGCGATAATGTTGAAGAAGATCACATGCGAAACCGTCAATTGGTGGCACAATGGTGCTACGAAAAAGGCAAAGACAAAAAGGTGATTGAAAAAGTTATTAAAAACGGCAAAACCTATTTTGTGGTAAATGATTACGCCGCCTTGCGCGTATTGTTTGGCGAACTGCTTAGAGAAATTCAGCGATTAAAATCGGAAGGTGATTTTGAAGCCGCCGAAAAGATGGTAGAAACCTATGGAGTTAAAGCAGACCAAGCTTTAATGGCAGAAGTTAAGAAGCGCTATGAGCAATTCAACTTAGCACCGTACAGCGGTTTTGTTCAACCAACCTTAACTCCGGTGTACGAAGGAGAACAGTTTGTTGATTTAAAAGCAACATATACCGCCGGTTACGTTGAGCAAATGTTGTACTTCAGTAAGAATTACAGCTTCTTAGGAAACGACGGCAATTAATATCTGAAACTATGAAGTCGGCACAATCTAAAAAACTCATCGTCTTAGTGGCCTTTGTGGCTATTTTGATGTTGACTTCATACTTTCTGTTTAAATACTTGGTAAAGCCCAGCCCCTATTATCCTCAAACCCCACCGGCTTTAATTGACAGTACCCAATAAATCCATACTGCTCGAAGCTTCATGGCACAATAGGCTTGAAGACGAGTTTGCTAAGGAATATTTTTTGCAATTAAGTCGCTTCATTCATGAAGAGGAAAAGGAAGGAAAGATCGTATATCCTACTGGAAATCAAATATTTAAGGCGCTCGACCTTTGCCCGTTCGACGCGGTAAAAGTAGTAATCATTGGCCAAGATCCGTATCATGGACCCAACCAGGCCAATGGTTTGAGCTTTTCAGTAAACCACGGAGCTCCTCTTCCCCCTTCGCTTAAAAATATTTTCACGGAAATTAAATCAGACCTTGGTTTTGACATTCCATCTCACGGCGATCTGACCAAATGGGCACACAACGGAGTACTTTTACTAAACGCCAGCTTAACCGTGGAAGCACATAAGCCTGGGTCGCATCAAAGCAAGGGATGGGAGCTTTTCACAGATGCCATAATCAATCTGCTCAATCAAGAAAAAGTTAACCTAGTCTTTATGCTTTGGGGTGGATATGCGCATAAAAAAGGATCTGTGATCGATCCTCAAAAGCACTTGGTTTTACAAAGCGGTCACCCAAGCCCATTGAGTGCAAACCGGGGGTATTGGTTTGGAAATAAACATTTTTCAAAATGCAATGCCTTCTTAATTTCAAAGCATTTGGATCCCATTAAATGGGCTTTGTAGAAATTTGATCGAACGTTCAAATTCCATTTTACGGACCATGCGTTGTTGGCTGAGCATTAAAACTCGACAACCCACTCAATTTCTCGAGTGGGTTGTCTTGATAACCTGAGTTCGATTAATCTTTTAAAATTCAGATTTGGATAGAGGCCAAGTAGTGAGGCGAAAACAGGAAGGTTTATAGTTATAAACCGACTGCTTTCAACGAAGCTAATTGGGTTTCTAATACAA
>JBLHHI010000101.1:0-12063 GCA_047614125.1 Bacteroidia bacterium
ATCCATTGTTAATAATATACCTACAACACCCTCGAAAGCCAATGACGGGGTGGATCAAGTTATTGATCAAAAACACGCAAGTACCTCAACAAATAGATCAAGTAAGGAGGATCTATTTGTTGACCCACTTGCTGTTGTTAAAAGCATTAAAGCGGCTTCAAGCCCTAAAACCATATCTACCATTAACAAGCTCGTAGTGCGCAGCAGACCATTTGCCGACCGAGCCACTGGAATTTTAGGCCAATATGGCTTAGTTCTTCCTCAACTCGACCATTTAGAATTACTTGATATTCCACTTCTTGAAAGTGGTGAAATTTTACCTACACCAGAAGCAACGAACAGCCCTAAAACCTTATCTAGTAAGGGAAGATGGGAATTAGGGCTTTCCGCTTCACCTTCTATTGCCTCAAAATTAATTCGATCGAATAAAGAATATGCCTGGTTGTTAAACCGACGGTATTCCGACTTGGCTAATACCAGCGAACGCAGAAATGTGAGCTACCAGCTTTCCTTGGATGCCAACTACTTTTTAAACGATCACTGGTATTTAAATACGGGCTTAACCTTCAACCAACTCAGCGAACAAGTTTCGTACAACTTTGTGATTGATGATATTCCGGTTCCGAATTACGAGCAGAAGGTATTGAGATATGGGCCAAGACAACCGAATCAGTTCGTATCGGTTCAATATGGCGGAAATAATACTTACAACTTTATCCAAATTCCGTTTAAATTGGGTACTATGCATACCATTATGCAGGATCGATTGGAATTGAGATCTGAGTTTGGATTCCAATACATGAATCTAATCTCTGCCAAAGGCGAGAAGATGGGAACTACCATTTTGGATTTAGTGAACTTGGCCGACAAACAATTGAGACAAACGATTTATAAACGACATAATTTAGGTGCAGGACTTAACTTTGGACTTTATTGCCCCATCGGTGACCGTTGGAACCTAGGTGGAACCAGCTATTTTGAAACGGCACTCTTGTCGCAACGAAACAGTGATTCACCGCTAAAAGATCGTCCGTACAGTTATGGATTTAACATTAATTTGAATTACTCTTTATTAAGTAAAAAATAGAAGGAAAAACCTTGAAACGCTTCGTTACCATATTGTTATTGTTCACTTTCGCTGTTGGCGTAAGTGCTCAGTCGTTGTTTAAAGCAACGAGCGATACAGACAATATTGGCGAAATTTTGGCTTCGGCTAACACCGGCGAAGGGATGTACATCGTTCATGCAAATCAAGACAACGAGTACGCCATCAGCTACTTACAAGAAGAGCTTACACGAAACTTGGGATTGATTCCAAACATGCCCTTGCACGGTACCAACCCAGATGGGGAGTTTGCCGTAAACGACGCACTTTGGTTGAACAACAAGCTCTACGTTCTTGGTTCCTATTACATTAACACCAACGGAAAACAATCCAACGTCTTGTTTGAATACAATGGCAGCACTTGGAACGACGTTTCCGACAACGACATTAAAGAAAGTGGCACCTTGGTGAAACTTTTAAACCACAACGGAGACCTTGCCGTTGTAGGAATTTTCAATAACAGCACGAGTAATGTTCGATTGCTTGATAACTCTACTTGGACTTCCTTAGGTGGATGGGCTACTCGAAACTTAAATAAAGATTTTATCACCGATGCACTTGCATTAAATGGCCAGATTTACTTATCGGGTATGTTTACCAAAAAGGTTGGTTTTGGACAGTACACCTCCAGCACCTTGGTAAATGGAGAATGGGTTTCGGTTAACAATCCCCCCTTCTTATACGGGAGTAGTTTCTTTGCCTCAGCAGGCAACACCGTTATTTTGGTTGGACAGCCCAATTCGAACAGCGATTACATCAAGCAATTTGTTGGGAGCGGTTGGGATGATATTTCTGGCGGTTTGGAAAATGTGAAAATCAACAAGTATTACGATGTTCTGTCATACCAAAACAACGTATACATAGCGGGAGATTTTGAAGACAATAATACAGGTCGGAAGTTTAATCTGATTTATGGAAATAAAGATAATTGGACTTTATCAACTTGGGCGTATACAGCCAATGCATTCAACTTTGGTATTGGAGGAGAAAGCCTTTATGTAATTGGAGATCTTTCGAGCTTCAATTTGAAATCGATTGCAAAGCTTTCGTACTTGGGTGCCACCATTACCGGAAACATTTATCAGGATCAAAACTTCAATTGCAACTTTGATATAAATGAGCTGGGTGTTCCACATCAAGCCTTGATATTAAATCCTGGAAAGATTGTGATGTTTACGGATGCAGATGGATATTATCAAATTCCAGTGCAAACAGGATCGTACATCATTACACCGCTCTTGCCATCGAAGTTTGAAACGAAATGCGGTTTTAACCGATCTGTTACGATCGATGAAAATAAAAATTATCATTTGGCAGACTTGGCGGTTAGCCTTGCTCCAGACGTGGTGGATTTTGAGGTGAAAGGATTTTTAAGAAATGGTTACACTTTAGTTCCTGGCGCATACAATGAAGTAATTATTGAAGCCACAAATGTTGGAACCATCGACTTACGGAATGCCCAAATAGTGGTTGAAATGCCGGATGTTTGGTCATCTGTTAACTTTACGAGAGCAGCCGACTTAGTGGAAGGAAATAAATTTACTTGGAAGTTGGCATCGCTTAAAATAGATGAACGCGAGCAAATTCGGATTTACGGAACCTTGAAATCCGACTTTGAAGAATCGGCTTACATCTTAACCTATAAAGGCTTGCTTAGCAACTTGCAACAAGATGTTTCTGACGACAACAATCAGGAAACCATGAAGTTGAACAAGGGATCCGACCTCCCTCCAGTTTCGAAACAATGCAGTTCGGGCAAGTTCTTTTCAGAAGCGTCGCCCTTAAGTTATCACATACGATTTGTAAATACAGGAACGGGCGAAGTAGATCGCATCGTGGTTCGAGACACCTTTGATGCCGACTTGTACATCGATCCAATTAAAGGGGCCTCGTGGTACACTTATCCTTCCCATAAATCTACGTTAACCATACCACCCTTGGTTCCAACAGCAGACGGAAAGTATCGTTACGTATTCATCTGGACCTTCACCGACGCCAATCTTTTGGACAGTTCGGCAGGAATTGACCGTTGCGTTGGATTTACAAATGTGACCTTCAATCTTGAAAAAAACAGACATCCAAAGGGAACAGAATTGTGTAATACCGCGCAGGTATTCTTTGACAACGGCGAACCAATGTACACCAATGAAATTTGTACGGAATCCGCGTTGATTGGTCTTGAACCAGAAATAAATGCGGACTTTATCCGAATATATCCAAACCCAACTTCCGGTTCATTTGTAGTCGAAAACGCAGACCAAATAGCACACCAAGTAGTGGTATATGATCAACTGGGTAAGTTGATTAACCGATATGAGGTAAACGCTTTTGATAAGCTTTCAATTCACAGTGCCAATTGGGCAAAAGGAATTTACTTCATTAAAGTTGATGGTTTTAAGGGCCATAAGCTGGTTCTTCAATAACCCATTCCCAATTTCAGATTTTCATCCTTATTCGGCACACGCCAAGGTGGCAACACTTATTTGTCTGGGATTTCCCTTTCGCAATGCCCAAACACAAGCTTCTATGGTAGCGCCTGTTGTAAATACATCGTCAACCAACAGCACGTGTTCACCTTCGAGTGGATTGGGCAGGCTTAGTTCAAAAATACTTTTTACGTTTTCCCATCGAGCCATGCGAGATTTTTTAGTTTGGGAGCTGCTTTTTTGAGGTCGAGACAAACAATCCAATAAGGCGGCCTGAGGCCACTTCTCGAGCATGCCATCTATGATTACCTCCGATTGGTTATAGCTTCTCAAAAGCCTCTTGTGTGGGTGTATGGGTACCGGAATGATGTAGCGCACATTGGCCAACTTAAAGTTCATCTGTAAGAGCATGGCCAGCTTTCGACCCAAAATTAAACCAACGTCTTTGTTCTTGCGGTATTTCAATTCGTGCAAGAGCGTTTGAATCGAAGTTCCTTGGTTAAAGTAAAACATCGCACTGGCCAGGTCAACGTTGCAACGAGCCTTCAAAGTTTTTTGCATCGGGTTGTGATGATAGGCCCAATATCGGGTAAAGGGTAGTTTGAGTTCGCACGAAATGCAGAACACTTCTTCCGAAGTGCTGAGGTCTTGACCGCAAATGCAGCATACCTTTGGATAAAAAAGATTTAGTAAACTTTTTAGCATGGTGGTTGGTTTAAAAGTTAACGAAAAAAAATGGAGGTAGTTAAAATCGAAATGTCCAACTTTGCCGCTTAGAACGCTGTAATCCTTATTATTTCCGTGTTATGTTCGAAAATGTAGAAAAAACAAAAATTGAAGAGTTGGGCGAGTTTGGTCTTATCGATCACTTGGCTTCCTTCGTAAAATTACAGAACAAAAATACAAAAATTGGAATTGGGGATGACGCTGCGGTAATTGAGTCAAATGGAACGATGGTGGTTGTAAGCACCGATTCGTTGGTAGAAAACGTACATTTCGATATTATGTACACGCCACTTAAACATCTGGGATACAAAGCAGTAGTGGCAAATCTGTCGGATATATGCGCGATGAATGCCATCCCATCTCATATAACAATGGCCATCTCTTTTAGTTCCAAATACACACTGGAAGCCATTGAAGAATTGTACAGCGGAATGCTCATGGCTTGCGACAAGTACGAGATTGATCTCATTGGAGGCGATACTACTACCATCCCTACCGGCCTGGTACTAACAGGAACTGCCATTGGGTTTTCGGAGAAAGCGAACATCGTAAAGCGTTCGGGGGCAAAGGTTGGAGATATTTTGTGTGTTTCGGGAGATTTAGGCGGCGCGTACATGGGACTTCAATTGCTCGAACGCGAAAAGCGCGTTTTCTTAGAAAACCCGCAAATGCAACCCGACTTAAAAAATCACGATTACATAGTTGGCCGCCAATTAAAGCCGGAGGCGAGAGTTGATATCATAAAGGTGTTAAAGGAGTTGAACATAATTCCCACAGCCATGATTGATATATCGGATGGACTCGCATCTGAGGTCTTTCACTTAAGTAAGCATTCGAACGTAGCCTTTGCCATACATGAAGAAAAGTTGCCCATTGACCAAGACACCTTCGATATGGCGGTAAAATTTGGCATCGACACGCTCACAGCATCTTTAAATGGAGGAGAAGATTACGAGCTGCTCTTTACCATTGCTCAGGCCGATTACGAAAAACTGAAAAACAACCCAGATATAACGGCCATTGGTTATGCTCGCGAACTTTCTTTAAAAAACCAACTTATTTCGAAGCAAGACAATGCCTACGATTTAAAGGCTCAGGGTTGGCAGCACTTTGAAAAATAATCTGCGTTAATTATTCCAGTATATGTCTAGAATAGCCAATATTTCGCTCATACAACTCGAATACCTTGTTGCACTCGACGAACATCGCCATTTTATAAAAGCGGCAGAATCTTGCTTTGTAACCCAGCCAACCCTGAGTATGCAAATAAAAAAGCTGGAAGAAGAATTGGGCGTTTTGCTTTTTGATCGGTCGAAGCAACCCATATTGCCAACAGATATAGGGGTATTGGTTGTTAAACAAGCGAAGGAGGTTTTGAATGAAACTCGAAGAATCGACAACATTTTACAGGAGTACAAGGGAACGGTTAAGGGTGATATTTTCTTAGGTATAATTCCAACTATTTCACCTTATTTAATGCCGCATCTTATTAGTAAGTTGTCGAAAACATACCCTGAATTGCGTTTGCATGTTCGAGAATTAATGACGCATGAAATAATTCATGAACTGGAAGAAGATCACTTAGACGTGGGAATTGTCTCCACACCTTTAGATTCGGATCGAATTGAGGAACGCCCGATTTTTTATGAGCGCTTTTGTTTCTATTTCAATCCAAAGCACCCGGCGTATAACAACCCTTCTACGGTAACAAAAGATATCTTGTTGGATAAGATGTGGCTCTTGAGTGAGGGAAACTGTTTCCGAAACCAAAGCATAAACTTGTGTTCATTAAAGGATCAATCAATTAGAGACAATATGTTTGATTACGAAAGTGGATCGCTCGAAACCTTGATGAAAATTGTAAAAATGGAAGGCGGGGCCACCATTATACCGGAATGGGCAGCCATCGAATTAAGCGAGACGGATCGGCAAAACTTGCGGTACCCAACAGATATGAAACACGTGCGTGAGGTGAGCTTAATATCAACTAGGAGTTTTGCCAAAGCCAAGTTGTTGGAAGCATTTCACAAGCTCTTATTAGAATGTGTACCCAAAAAATTGGCGCAGAATACAGACTTACCCGTCATTGGTATTGACAGTTAAATGAGGTAACAAGCGAGTTGTCAAAGTGTAAATTGAACATTAATTGCGTTATTTGTAATATGTTATCATTTCGTAAGCTGAACAAGCCAGTATTCTTTCTTTCAATGCTGACTTTACCCCTTATTATTTGGAATTGTTCGGGCTTTGATGATAGAACCATGTTTAAAGCAACCTATATAAACAGGGCAAGCTTTACAATCGATAATACACAGGCTCCAGGGGTAGTGCAATCAGACACCTTCATTTTGGATTATGCAGATGAACTAAGTGGCCAAGACACGAGAGAAAGCAAGGTTGAATTTGTACGACTCATAACCTTTATCGTTGAATTTGATAACAAGAACTCTGTAGGATCACAAAATCTTGATTTTCTTAAAACGATGAAAGTTTTTATGGTCGGAGAGGATGTAGAAGAAAAGCTCATCACAGATAGTGATAGCATTCCCAACAGTAAAAATTATTTTGAAATGTTCATCGATTTCCCGTTCGAAGATGATGTAGAAGCGTATCTAAAAAGTGGTAAAATGCACTTACGCGTTGAATACACAACAGATTTCCCGCTTGCTGCGGGAGATACGACCTTCGTTAAGTTTGGTTCAACCTATCTGATTGATACCAAGAAACTTGGGATATAAGATCCCAACTTAAATCTGGGCCAACATTAAAAATTCAACAAGGCATCCATTGTACTTTGCCCACCCAAAAGTGATTCTGGATTTTCAAGATAATTTTTAACGGCTACTAAGAACCCAACGGATTCTTTGCCATCAATGATTCTGTGATCGTAGCTGAGCGCTAAGTACATCATCGGTCTTGCAACAATGGCTCCGTTTTCAACAACCGGTCGTTCAATGATGTTGTGCATACCTAAAATTGCACTTTGCGGCGGATTAATGATTGGAGTACTCATCATACTTCCAAAAACACCACCGTTTGAAATGGTGAAAGTACCACCGGTCATTTCATCCATGCTCAACTTACCATCTCTGGCTTTAATGGCCAAGCGCATAACCTCTGCTTCAATTTCGTTCATTTGCATTGATTCTGCATTCCGAATTACCGGCACCATAAGTCCTTTGGGTCCCGATACGGCAATGGAGATATCAATGAAGTCGTTAAGAATCATTTCTTCGCCATCAATGTAGGCATTTACCGCTGGGTATTTTTGAAGTGCTAAGACACAAGCTCTGGTAAAGAAACTCATAAATCCAAGACCCACTCCGTGTACTTCCTTAAATTGCTCTTTGTATTTCGAACGCAAATCCATGATCGGTTTCATGTTGGCCTCGTTAAAGGTGGTTAACATGGCCGTTTCGTTCTTAGCTGCTACCAATCTTTTGGCAACCGCCTTTCTTAAATTCGACATCTTCTCGCGGTGTTGCTCGCGCGAATTTTTTCCAATGCTAAAACCACCAGCAGAGGAGGCATTGGCATTCAAGGCATCAAATTTTGTGATCCGCCCCCCTTTGCCGCTTCCGACAACTTGTGTTGGAGGAATTCCTTTTTCATCCAATATTTTTCGAGCAGATGGAGAAGGGCTCCCCTCCGCATATCCTGGTTTTGCATCTGACGAAGTGACTTGATTTTTCGCCCCTGTTTCCTCGGCTTTTTTAACCGGCTTTGCAGCTTCCACTGGTCTTGGAGTAGCAGGTTTCGCCGCACTGGTATCAATGGTAGCAACCACTGTTCCAACCGCAACGTCTGTTCCGGCTTCCACCATAATCTTGAGCGCTCCAGCCTCCGAGGCATTCAGTTCAACCGTAGCCTTTTCGGACTCCAGCTCTGCAACTGCTTCGTCCATTTCAACATAATCACCATCTTGGCGCAACCAATTGCTTATGGTTACCTCGGTAATCGATTCACCAACGGAAGGAATTTTGAGCTCTACGGCCATAATTTGACGTTTAAGACCGCAAATTTATAAAAACCCTTGCGATAATGGGTCTTCTTTATCTCAATTCAACTTGCCTTTCGTATTCTTAATCAAAACGCAGCAAAAAATGTAATATTGAACAGATTTTCCAATTCGTGCATCTTAAACAGAAAATATATCATTTTGCTGCCGCCTTGAAGCAACGAGGTTTGGAAGACGTAATCATTTGCCCAGGAAGTAGAAATGCGCCTTTAATTGATGTTTTCACACAGCTGTTTAAATGTCACAGTATTATAGACGAGCGCTCTGCAGGCTTTGTTGCCCTTGGGATGGCCCTGGCCACTCAAAAAGGAGTGGCAATTATTTGCACCAGCGGAACCGCCGCTTTAAACTTTTATCCGGCTGTTGCTGAAGCTTTTTACGCAAAGGTTCCATTGCTCATCTTAACGGCGGATCGGCCGGAGCACAGCATCGACAATTGGGAGGGACAGTGCATACAACAACGAGATTTATATGTGCCCCATGTATTATCCTCGCAAACCATATGTTTTGATAAACACACGGATGAAGAAAGTGCGGACTTTGCCCGAGGGGCGATGAACCAGCTTTCTAAATCTGGTCCGGTGCACATCAATCTTCCTTTCGATGAACCGCTCTACCAATACTTTGAGCTGCCATCCACAACCATTTCAAGCCAAACTCCTGTTAAAGAGGGGGGTAAAGTAGAAGTGCTGCCCCAAGAATTCATCAACGATGTAAAAAGACATCAAAAGATATGGGTGCTGATTGGAGCGGATGTAAATGGATTTGATTCTTCTTTGTTTGCGGGAAGCGTTGCTTTTGCAGATGTAATTTCGAATACCGAAACAGAGTTCTGGGCCTGGGATGCTATCTTGTTGCAGAACCAGATGCTTCCAGAAGTACTAAAGCCCAATTTGATCATTAGCCTTGGAACGTACATCGTATCTAAGAAGTTGCGCAACTATTTGAGAAGTATTCCAAATTTAAAACAATGGCATATTGGTTTGAATAATGATGTAAAGGATCCATTTTGTACTCAACCTCAATTACTTAAGGTACGTTGTGAAACTGCAATGCTGGAAGTTACTAAATATGAGAACACAGACTTTTATAAACATTGGATTGACTATCATCAACACTTCACTAAATCGTTGATTTCCAACCCACTAAATTCATATTCAGAACTACAGCTTACACAAAGCCTATTGCAGCAATTTGAAAAAAATGCCATTTGCCACCTTGCCAATTCCATGCCGGTTCGATACGCCAGTTGGATACAACGGCCAGCCAACCTCAAATATGTAAGTAACCGAGGCGCCAGCGGTATTGATGGCTGTGTGAGTACCGCACTGGGCTATGCAAAGCGATGTAAACAAGCTGTTTATCTTTTAATTGGGGATGTGGCATTTTTCTACGATAGCAATGCTTTTTGGCAAAACGATTTGCCATCCAACCTTAAAGTGATCATTTACAACAATGGTGGCGGTGGAATTTTTGACCTCATCGACGGTCCTTCATCCAACCCCAGATCGCTTCCTTTTCAAACGACTCCGCACAATAGAACGGCGGAAAATTTGTCTAAAGATTTTGACCTTGCCTACTTTTCATGTAGTTCGAATGAAGAATACCAAGATAATCTTCCAAAATTCAGGGCTTCCAGCAAATCTGCTATCTTTGAGATACATACCAGCAACCAAATTAATAAGAAGACGTTAACCACTTTTAAAAATACAATTCGTGAGCAGTAAACAGAAATTTACACATCTTGATGCCAAAGGAAAGCCTCAAATGGTGGATGTTGGTGATAAAGAAGTCACCCAGCGAAGAGCCGTTGCCTCGAGCTTTATTTCTCTTCCAGTGGATGTTCTTGCCGAATTTCAAAACGACGACTTACAAACCAAAAAGGGCCCCGTTTTGCAAACGGCTATTCTAGCAGGAATTATGGCCGCTAAAAAAACCCCCGACTTGATACCTCTTTGCCACCCACTATCGCTCACTAAATGCAACGTTGAAGCCAAAGTAGGAAGGAACGGCATTGAGCTTCAATGTACGGTCGTGTGTACCGGTCAAACGGGTGTTGAGATGGAAGCCTTAACAGGCGCCAGTGTTGCTGCTTTAACGATTTACGATATGTGCAAGGCCTTTGGCCACAATATGGAAATTGGCCCCACCAAGTTGGTGCAAAAGAGTGGAGGAAAAAATGATTTTGATGCTCGATAAAAAGTGAATGATGAAAGAGCAAAGGAATAAACATGGCAAACTAACCCGACCGCAGTATGGCGAATTTGCTCGCTTTGAACTGGCCTGTGTTGGAGCACCTTGTTCGCTTCTTTCTGAACTAATTCATAGCATAAGCTCGAAGTTAACCCCTATGAGCACGCAAGGTTATATGGACGCAGATCATGCTGATAATGAGGCAGATGACTTTGGGAATCTTAGCGCCATTCAGCAAAAAGGAAGTTCTTGGATGATACAAGGACTGAATCGCTCCTCGGTTTTTGATCGTAGAAGAGATGCCGAAAACCTTGACCTACTTTGGATTAATGGAAACCATTTTATTGGGCAAAATCAGTTGGTATTTTTAGATAATCGTAAAACGGCATCCTTAACAAAGAGAAGAGATCAAATAACAAATATTAAAGCCTTTATTGATGTAGATGGTTCGGGAAATATTCCCGATTTTATTAAAGAGGATCATCCCAATTTTAAAGCACTTCCATTATTTCAAATATCACAGGAAGATGAAATTTGCTCCTTCGTGATGGACTTAATAAAAGCCCAGAAACCGCCCTTGTTTGGATTGGTTTTGGCCGGTGGTAAGAGCATTCGGATGGGCGAAGACAAAGGCTCAATTTCGTATCGTGATAAAAACCAGCGCGAAACAGTTGCTGACCTTCTACGACCCTTTTGCAACGAGGTTTTTATAAGCTGCAGGACCGATCAAAATATTACTTCCGATTACCCAATATTGGAAGACCGCATTTTAGATTTAGGCCCAATGAGTGCCATTCTATCTGCCTTTATGCACAACCCAGATGCCGCTTGGATGGTAGTGGCATGTGATTTACCCTTGTTAACGCCATCCAGTTTAAAACAATTGGTAGATGCTCGATCAGTTCGTCATGTTGCAACGGCGTTTAATAATCCAGAATCACAATTTCCAGAACCGCTCATAACCATTTACGAACCTAAGTCGTATTCACGCATGCTCTCCTTTCTTTCCCAAGGATACAGTTGTCCTCGTAAAATGCTAATAAACAGCGACATACATCTTATATCCAATGAAAACCCATCGGAGTTCATCAACGTAAATACGCCAGAAGAGCGACTTGCCATTTTGAATCAACTTAAAACTTCGTGAAATCAACCCGGTACATTCGGCAAGAGCAAGTGCTTGGCTTTGGGCCAGAAGGTCAAGCCAAAATTGAGGCGGCAAAGGTTCTCATAATTGGGTGCGGTGGATTGGGGCATCCTTGCGCTATCTACTTGGTGGCTGCCGGAATTGGAAAGCTAAGCTTATGCGATGGCGATGTGATTGAAGTTTCCAACTTACACCGCCAAATTTTATGGAATGAAGCGGATGTTGGAAGCAAGAAAGATCAAGTGCTTCAAAACCGACTTATGGCACAAAACAGTTCGGTGAATATTGAACTTGCAGGTAAACTTAATCGACAGAATGCCGTGCAACTTATTGGAAATCATGATATTATATGCGATTGTTCCGATAATTTTGAAACGAGATATTTGGTTAATGATGCATGCGCACTTTTAAGAAAACCCTTGGTGTATGGCGCGGTTAATCAATTTGA
>JBLHHI010000102.1:0-12027 GCA_047614125.1 Bacteroidia bacterium
AGGGCAATTAGGGCATAAAGGGAAGACATTATTAATGACTGAAACTCCTGATCTAATAAAAGACTACATCCCTGGATTTTGCACCCAATGCGGATTGGACATAAAGGGAATACAAAGTGTTCTGATCGAATGAAAGCAAGAAATCGAAATACTCCCAATTAGGCCTCAGTATATGTGAACATAGAAGCTACCAAAGACTATGCAGTTGCTGTGGAGTGAAGGTAATTGGTATTTTACCATCACACCTAAAGTCATCTGTGCAATATGGAGCATCAGTAACAAGCACCATCGGCTATCTGAATATCTATCAGTATCTGCCTTACAAGCGATTGACAGCACTTTTGCAAGGTTTTTTCGGATTACAAATAAGCGAAGAAACAGTTCAAAATGTTTTCCCAAACGGATTGCCTGAAACTGTTTTAGTTGGCGACAGTTCGCCTGCACAACTCAAAACACCTACAAAACAAAAACAACTCTGTACAGCACACTTGTTAAGAGAATTGAAGAATTTTGAAACGGCGGTTAGCTGCTCTTGGAGTAAAAGCGTAAAACAATTATTGAAAGAAGCCATATTGTTAGAAAAGGAATTAAAACCTAATGATTACAGCCGACCCAATCAGCAAGTCCAACAAATCGAAAAGAGGTTAGATCATTTATTATTAACCTGAGTTCGATTCTTATTTTGAATTCAGAACGCTTGTGTCTTGTCTTTCGGTTCGTACTGAACCAAAAGTTTCGCAATTTGTTGACGCTTGCTTTTCATATTCAAAACGTTACAAACCCTATACACCAAACCCCTATATTTGATAGATGCGAAAAATCTGGATGATCATGCTTATCGGTGCGGGAGTTTTACAAGCACAAGCCCAATCAACGCATTCGCTCGTAGCGGAAGTAAACCTCGATTCTTTGATTAAAACAGTTCGAGAATTTTCGGGTGAAGATTCAACAATGTTGAACGACACCATGGTTTTAATTCAACATCGTGTAAGCAACAAAGGCAATGATTTGGCGGCAGATTATTTAGCAGATCGATTACAAGCTTTGGGCTTGCAGGTGGAAGTTCTCAACTACCGCAAAACCGGCCGAAACATTGTCGGTACCATTACCGGTAAAACCAATCCCGACAGCATTTACATCATTTGCGCACATTACGATGCGGTGGCGGATTATTGTGCCGACGACAATGCAAGCGGCAGTGCCACCGTATTGGAAGCTGCTCGCATAATGAACAAGTACTGTTTTAATAATACCATAAAGTTTATCTTTTTTGACGAAGAAGAACTTGGCTTGATCGGGAGCAAATATTATGCTGACACGGCATTTGTCCATGGCGATAAGATTGTTGGAGTATTAAATATGGATATGCTGGGCTACGATGGCGACAGCAATAGGGTTTTCGATATCCATACCAACAACCTACTTGAAAATCAGCGCTTAAAAGACACGGTTTTGTATGTGCTTGATACCTTAAACATTGACCTGGTGCCCAACGTTATAAATCCCGGTACTACCCGAAGCGACCACGCCTCTTTTTGGAAAAGGGGATATGCAGCCGTTTTTTGCGGGGAGTCGTTTATTGGTGGGGACCCAAACCCAAATTACCACACGGCAAAAGATCGGATTGCGCTCTTTGATTTGTCGTATTTTCATAAGCTGGCACAGCTGGCCATTGGAACCGTAGTTGAATTGGTTGGCGTAATACCAACTGTCCAGAAAAATGATACGGTTCAAGCGTGTCATGAATACACTTATAAAGACACAACCTTTTATGCATCAACAGTTTACCGCGATCGTTTAAAAACGTCGATGGATTGCGACAGCATCTATGTTTTACACCTCTCCATTTTGCCCATTTACGACGTTCACGATACGCTGGATGCCTGTTATGCATACGTTTATAAGGATACCACATTTTACACATCTACAACCTATGTTGATAGCCTAAAGTCATCGAATGGATGTGATAGTATTTTTACCTTACATGTTGATATTTTGCCCAGGTATGAGATGATTGACACGGTAGGTGCCTGTGGTTCATATGCGTATAAAGATACGGTCTTCTACTCCTCAACCACTCATCGAGATAGTATAAAAACAGTTAAGGGTTGCGACAGTATTCATGTTCTGCACATAAATATTTGGGAAATTTCTTCGATTGTCGATTCCGTTCGGGCTTGCGGTTCATACAGTTTAGGTACAAAAATTTTCACCCAATCGAGTGTTTACGAAGAATTTCTTACTACAAAACATGGATGTGACAGCAGTTACCAGCTGGTGTTGGAAATAAATCCGATTCCAAGAGTTTATAAGTCCATTCAGTCGTGTGATGATTACCTTCATGGCAGTAAACTTTTAACAAGTTCGGGATGGTATACCGACACTTCTAGAACGGCCTTTGGATGCGACAGTTTCAATACGCTCGATTTGAACATTACGCGAATAAACGATTCTGTTCAGCAAAATAAAAACGTGCTTAAGGCAGCTGAATCTCAGGCCAGCTATCAATGGATGCAATGTTCTGGAGGAAATTATCAAGGTATTAGTGGGGCAAATGGTAGGGAGTACACCGTAACAAGCAATGGCTGGTATGCGGTTAAATTAACCAAAAACAATTGCGTTGACACTTCAAGCTGTGTATTCGTCACCCATGTTGGGATTAACTCTTTAGCTGATAAAGGTTTGCTCCTCTATCCAAACCCGACGGATGGCATAGTGCATATTGAACCTTATGAAGCCATTGGCCCCATTACAACCTACATCTATAACATGCAAGGCGTATTAATCAAGACAGAATATTTTGCAGCCGGTCAAAACATAGAATTGACAATGCCATCGCCATCAGCTATGTACTTATTGAAAATCGAATCGGAAACGGGCGTAACAACGCACAGGGTTTTGCGAAAACATTGATGTTCATAAATAAGACGTTTTTGGAGTGGCCGTGTAAAGAGCATCCAACCAACCCAGAGGTTTGGTTGCCCGCATAGGATTATAGTAGTATTTTTATCGAAAAGTAGGAAAATGACAAAAGCGATTAATGGTATATGGCTGCTCACACTTGTGCTTCTGGTGAGTTGTTCTTCAAATCAAGAAAAACCGGAAGAAGATAAGTCTGAAGAACAATTGGAGCTTTCATCTCCAAATGAAATGCTAAAGCAAGCATATCAACTGTTTAAAGAGGGAAATGATTCAATGTCGATTCAACTGGCCAATCGCGTATTAAAAATAGGAAGAGAAACGCAGAATGATACGCTAATAGGAAGAGCGTTGACTTCGTTGTGCCGAAATTCTCAACGCAATCTCGATACCACTCGTTTAGCCGAACTCAGTGTACAACTAAGCGATTTGGCGGCTTCTTCAGGAAATCAGCAATGGTTAATGTACAGCGCGCACATGAACGCGGAAATGTGGCGGCTCATTGGCGACATGGATCGAGCAGAAGGTTTTTACAACGAGAGCATGCGAATTAGTTATAAAACGGGCGCAATGGGCATGTATACCATCGATCATTTTAACAAGTCGTTTGTATCGATATCAAAGGGAGATTTTGAAACGGCACAAGGGTTAATCAAGAAGTACTATCAATTGAGAAAAGAGGCCGATCTGCAATCAGAAGATGCCTATGGTTTAATTGCCTTGGCTTATTTATTGGAGCAACAAAAGAATTATAGAGGAGCTCATGAAGTGGCCGTGGTTACGAGAAGGTTATTTAAAGAACAAAACCTTTTTCCAGAACCACCCGATGAAAAACCATTGATAAAGGTGGAACTCAAGGTTAAAGAGGTTTTAGACCCATCTGTATTTGAAGGGATTAGCAAAAAATCCGTCTCAGCATCGGTTCCCAGCTTGTTGGATAAATATTTGAAATAAGGGCTGCGAAATGAGGCTCAGAAAGCCATTTTAAAAAAGAAACAGGCACAGGTTTTGTCAGGGAATAAATCTTTAGATCTTGACGAAGGCGCCCAACAAAATAGTACGCATCACATTGACAATCATTTTGTTCAATCTTGCTCATTCAATACCCATGTTATTTGAATGGCCTTTTAAAAGCATGCAGCTTGTGTTGAACAAAATTATGGAGTTAGTTCAAATACAAAATGACGTATGGTGCCTAATAGTTAAACCCAAAATACCTGATGGACTCAAAGTGCAATTGAAGATTTAAGGAACAAATCATCTTATTAAACCGAAATAACGTTTACTTTGTCAAATCATCTCTTAAAAGGCTGATTTATTGCAAAAAAAGCTAAATCATTCAACTCAATTTCGATTGCTAATAACTTCAATGCCCAAAACTATTCTAGTTTGCTCATCCTGCAATACAACGGTTGGAAATTACTACATAGGTATGTTAAACATCTTTGTTAATGACTTTGGTTGGAAGGCTATATTCTTGTCTGATACAGACACATCTGAATTGAATGCTTCAGACGATCACATTCAATATATGTCGTGGCCAAATAATAATGCCAAGTCGTTAAAGGCCGTATTGTTCTTTTCCAAGTTGATCATTAAGGTTAAGCCAACCATCGTATTGTCGAATTTTAGTTCAACGGTCATTTGCACCTTATTGGCAAAAATATTTGGGATAAAGCGAGTTTTAAACCATTACCACACACCGGCCGCCCAGCTTAAACTAGACGGTGGCGTGTCATTTTTTCAAGTTCATCTAAGAAGAATGATATTAAACCTAAATGATGAGATTATTGCTGCATCGTTTTTTGTTAAAAATGATCTAAATGATTTTTGGAAGTTAAGGGATGACCAAATAATGGTCATTCCGTTTTTGTTGGATGCGAAATTACTCATGGCTAAAACTCAAGGATTCTCCTCGATGAACCACGACATCGCTTCGAATGATAAGATTAGTTTTTTCTATCCCGGAAGGCTGTACAGCTCAAAAGGTCATGTAGAATTTATAGAAAATATTTTTATACCCATTTACCAACGAAATAAAAATGTGATTCTAATTATTAATGGAATCGGACCGTTGGAGAAGAAGATTAGGCAATTTGTAAATGATAATGGGCTCGATGAAGCGATTGTATTTCAAAGTCCAACAACGTATTCCGAATATTTATTCAACATAAAGAATTCAACTTTTTGCTGTGGCTTATCACTCGCTGAGGGATTTGGTTTGGTTTTTTTGGAGATGCTCGCAATGGGAGCTATTCCAATTACTCGAAATATTTCTCCTATGAACGAATTTATTCCTAATGACTTGGGAATTTTATTGAATGACCAGAATTATCAAGAAGTAGTCGAGAAGGTATTAAGTTTAATTGCTAATAAGAAGATTTATGATCAGCAAAGAGATGATATCTTGCAGTACTTTAGCGCCCAATATGACATCCGTTCTCATGGACACGAATATGCCCATCTGATTAAAGGCGCCCATGCATGAGTGAAATTCATTTCGGTCTAATTTGTAATGGTTATTGTTGCCCATAAAATGAAGTGTTACAATTCCTTGTGCTCTAGGCATTCAAGGCGAATAAAAGGCAATAGGGTAATCAATCCCAGCTTATTCGTGTTAGGTTTGAAAACAGAATGCGCTTAACCTTCGTTAAATCGACAAATTCCTGCGGAATAAATGATCTTAGGGAAAGTTCTAAAAAGAAGGAGTAAGGTAGAAATATTAACATATATGATCGAAATAATAAAAGACCCTTGGCCTTGGTACATCGCGGGTCCAGCAATTGCATTTACCATGCTCATCATTCGCTACTACGGAGAATCCTTTGGTATATCGTCTTCTTTTCGTACCATGTGTGCGGCCATTGGAATTGGCAAATTTTCTGATTTTTTCGACTACGAGTGGAAGAGTGAAATTTGGAATCTCGTATTTGCCCTCGGGGCAATCTGCGGTGGGTTCATTACCTTTAAATATTTGTCAAATCATTCAGTTATAGCTCTGTCGGATGCTACCATTACCGACCTCGAAAGCTTGGGGGTGCAAATAAATGAAGGCTTGCTGCCCAATAATTTGTTTTCATGGGAAGCTGTTTTTAGTCTAAAAGGATTCATTATAATGGTTGTTGGAGGTTTTTTTGTTGGATTCGGAACCCGATATGCGGGCGGATGTACTTCGGGCCATGCCATAACCGGATTATCTAACTTTCAACTTCCGTCTCTCATAGCCGTTATCGGGTTTTTTATTGGGGGACTTATAATGACGCACTTTTTACTTCCCTACGTTCTTGCTTTATGAAATTTATTAAATTTTTATTTGTTGGTATATTCTTTGGAATTGTCTTATCCAAATCTGAAATTATTTCTTGGTATCGAATTCAGGAAATGTTTCGATTTCAATCTTTTCATATGTATGGAGTGATCGGTTCAGCAATCGTTGTCGGAGCTGTTTCCATCCAAATAATAAAGAAATTGAAACTAAAGAATCAGGATGGAGATGTATTAAAGTTCCCACCAAAAGAGGGTAGGTACCACAAATATTTATACGGTGGAATTATATTTGGATTTGGTTGGGCACTCACTGGCTGTTGCCCTGGCCCAATGTATATTTTATTTGGATATGGCTACCATCAAATCATAATTGTCATCGCTGCGGCACTATTGGGAACCATTTTTTACGGTTTAGTTAAACACAAGCTGCCACATTAACGATGAAAATGCCAAGGGTAGGGGCGCAAATGGAACAATTGCTTCTGAACCCGTAAAGCAGAATAATGCCGAGGATGATCATTGAATTACAACGATAAGACATGGGATTTAATATTGTATTAATAGAGCCGGAGATTCCTATGAATACTGGGAATATTGGTCGGTTAAGTCTGGGGTCTGGATCGAAATTGCATTTGGTGAAACCCTTTGGATTTGAACTGAGTGATCAAAGATTAAAAAGAGCTGGATTGGATTATTGGCCGCATGTTTCCATCTTTATTTACGACAGCTTGGACGACTTTTATCTGAAAAATCAAAATCAAAACTTTGCATACTTATCAAGTCACGGTAAACAAGATTATTGCTCCATAGATTACAGAGACGAACTTTTTCTGGTATTTGGAAGCGAATCGGTTGGTTTGCCCAAAAGCATACTCGAAGAAAACTCATCCAAGGTTTTCACCATTCCGATGTACAGTTCGCACGTTCGCAGTTTGAATTTGGCCAATGCGGTAAGCATTGTGGTGTATGAGGGACTCAGAAACCTTAAAACGCCGTAGGATTGGCTTGAAGAAATTATGAACCGATACCGAAGACTATACAAACTCAGGTTAAGAGCATTTTATTTTTGTTTTGCTAGGGGTAGTGAGCTCAATTTGACTTTTTCCGGCATTATTGAAGTTAAAGCACGCACTACAACATTTTTATCCATTATTTTACGCCATGAAAACGTTCGAAGATTTCAAGATTAAAAAGCAACTGCAAAACGCTATTGCCGATTTAGGTTTTGAAACGCCAACCCCCATTCAGCAAGAGGCCTTTTCTACCATTCTTGCGGGCGCAGATTTTGTGGGAATTGCGCAAACGGGAACGGGCAAAACCTTTGCGTACTTGCTTCCGATCTTACAAGATTTGTCTTTTTCAGATCAACTCCATCCCAGAGTTCTTATTCTGGCTCCAACCCGCGAGCTTGTAATTCAAATTGTGGGAGAAATCGAAAAGTTAACACCTTATCTCAACGTGAGAGCATTGGGAGTTTATGGTGGTACAAATAACATTAATCATCAGAAAAAGGCTGTAAGCGAGGGGCAAGACATCGTTGTTGGTACGCCTAGAAGGCTATACGATCTGGCCATTAGTAATGTATTGCGACTCAAATCCATCAAAAAACTGGTTATTGATGAAGTGGACATAATGCTCGATTTTGGCTACAAAACTCAGTTGAAAAACATCTTTGATCACCTTCCAACAAAACGACAAAATATTCTCTTTTCTGCCACCATGACTAACTACGTGGATGAGTTAATTGATGATTTTCTCGTTAATCCAGTTAAGAAAACCATTTCTCTAAGCGGCACGCCCTTAGCGAACATACGTCAAGAATCGTATGCAGTTCCTAATTTTTACACCAAGGCAAACTTGCTAAACCACATTCTCAAAGATAAAGAGGAGCACAGCAAGGTCTTGATTTTTGTGGCATCCAAGCTCAGTGCCGATATGCTGTTGGAACTCTTACATTTCGAATCCGAAATTTCGGTAATTCACTCGGGTAAAGAGCAGAATCATCGAACAAAATCCATCGGGAAATTTGTAAGCGGTACGAGCAGAATCTTGATTGCAACGGATGTGGTTTCTCGCGGAATTGATATAGAAAAAATTTCAACGGTCATTAGCTTTGACACGCCTTTATATCCAGAAAACTACATGCACCGAATTGGACGGACTGGGCGAGCTGAGCAGCCAGGAAGGTCGATTCTTTTTTACAGCGAGAAAGAAGGAGTTCATAAAGACGCGATTGAAGATTTAATGAACACAACCATACCAATCACTGAATTTCCGGAAGGAGTGGAGATAAGCTCACAGCTCACGGCGGAGGAAATGGACAAGCCCGTTGAACAGCTTGAACTCTCCGATAAAATTTCGGTGATAGATGTTGGGGCTTCTTTTCATAAAAAGTCGGTCAAAAACAGCAAAGTAAAAGCGGAGAAAAAAAGCTATCACAAAATATTAAAAGAGAAGTACAAAAAACCATTGCGGCGCGGCGATAAAACGCTCAATGAACAAAAGAAAAGAAAAAAGAAGTAAAACTGCGTTAAGTAAAAGACTTATGCATGGAACAACTCATTCTTAGCAAGAAAAATTTAACGGAGATCTTTACAACATCTTAAAGACCAAAAGACAAGGCAGGTTAATGGAAACCAATAAGGAAAATAAACATTTAAGCAAAGAGCAAATTGATCAATGCATATCCATTTTGCAAACATTAAACAACGACACAGACCAAATATTTGACATTCCAAAGGATCAAAGAATTGAACTTTTTACCGAGGCCGGTCGTTTGTCAAGACCGCAACGAGATGAGTTCAAGAGTCGGCGGAAGAGTGCAAAGAAAAAGGCTGAACGAAAAGCCGCTTACGACGATAAGATCGCCCGTAATAAAACGGGAATACGAAGTGCTCGAGAAGCACCAATTTTTGTTGCACCCTTAATGCTAGCGGCTCAAAGTGAGGTAGATAGATCAAATGGCGCCTCTGTATCGCCTCGAAATTGCTACGTCTGCAAGAAGGTATTTACAAGCCTGCATCACTTTTACGATACCATGTGCACAGAATGCGGCGACTTTAACTATGCAAAGCGTTTTCAAACGTCGGATCTTACCGGACAAGTTGCTTTGGTTACCGGCTCTCGACTTAAAATTGGCTATCACATTACACTTATGATGTTGCGCGCTGGAGCTACCGTAATTGCCACCACACGATTTCCGGTAGATTCTGCACTGCGGTATGCCAAAGAAGGAGATTTCGAAATGTGGGGGCATCGTCTTAAAATTCATGGTTTGGACTTGAGGCACATACCCAGCGTAGAAATATTTTGTAATTACATCGAGCACCAATACGATCGGTTGGACGTTTTGATCAATAACGCCGCTCAAACTGTACGACGACCCGCAGGCTTCTATCAGCATTTACTGCCAAACGAAGAACGAAACTTTTTCGAATTACCTGGGATGGTTCAAGACATCTTATCAGATCATGAGGCTTGTTTACAAGAACTAAAAGGGATCAGTTCTGCGCAAAAGAATTACGATAAGAACTTACCGGTTACTTGGAACGGAAAGCAAGCGGGAATTGGTCTGAGTGCTTCTGCAAAATTGTCGCAAATCCCGTATGCCATCGATAATTCTTTGAATACCGATGAAGTTTTTCCAACGGGCAAAATGGATGCCGACCTTCAACAAGTTGATCTGAGAAAGACCAACAGTTGGAGATTAAAATTGGGTGAGATCCAGACGAACGAAATGCTTGAAGTGCAGTTGGTTAATTCGGTTGCGCCTTTTGTTCTTTGCAATCGTTTGGTTCATTTAATGAAAAAGGAAAATACGGGAATGAAGCACATCATCAATGTTTCGGCCATGGAAGGAAAGTTCCATCAATTCCACAAAGAATCGCGCCACCCGCATACTAATATGGCCAAAGCTGCTTTAAACATGATGACCCTTACATCGTCGGCAGAATTGGCAAAATATGGCATCTATACCAATGCGGTAGATACGGGGTGGGTAACCGATGAGGACCCAATTGAGCTGGCCAAAAAGAAGGAAGAGATTCACGACTTCCAACCTCCCTTAGATATTGTTGACGGCGCTGCCCGTGTTATGGATCCTTTGTTTGACGGAATTAATACCGGCAAGCACTGGTGTGGTAAGTTTTTGAAGGACTATTGGCCAATTAGCTGGTAATGATGGAGTTGAGAAACAAAAACTTTTCGCCGATTTAGATGAAAACCAATTGAAATCAGTGGGCTTGCACCAACGGTTTCGCATAAGAACAAATTAAAAAATAGAAAGAAGATGAAATCATCCCACCTACAAAAGGTCATTCAAGGCATTCCAAAAGCAGAGCTTCACTTGCACATTGAAGGGAGTTTTGAACCTGAACTGATGTTCGAAATTGCCAAAAGAAATGGCATAACCTTGGAGTACGATTCGATCGAATCATTAAGAAAAGCCTATTCGTTTAACAACCTTCAAGAATTTTTGGACATATACTATACCGGCGCTCAAGTATTAATTAACGAACAAGATTTCTTCGACTTAACCTGGGCCTATTTAACCAAGGTGCACAGTCAGAACGTTGTGCACGTTGAGGTGTTTTTTGATCCACAAACCCATACGGGTCGGGGCATTGCCTTTGATGTTGTGATTAGCGGTATACATCGAGCGCTCGAAAAAGGCAAATCGGAATTAAACATTTCCTACAAACTCATCATGTCGTATTTACGGCATTTAAGCGAGGAAGAAGCCTTTAAAACACTGGAATCGTCGTTGCCATTTAAGCATATGATTGATGGTGTTGGCTTGGATTCATCGGAGAAAGGGAATCCACCGAGCAAGTTTGTGAAGGTGTTCGAAGCATCTGCAATGCATGGATACCGCTTAGTTGCACATGCTGGAGAAGAAGGTCCGGCAGACTACATCTGGGAAGCACTCGACCTTTTAAAGGTGGTACGAATAGATCATGGAAATCGGTGCTTAGATGATGAAGCCTTAGTTCAACGGTTGGTGAAAGCAAAGATACCGTTAACCTTGTGCCCGTTGAGTAATGTTGAGCTCAAAGTGATCCAAAAAATGGAGGATCATCCGGTTTTGAAAATGCTTAATAAAGGAATTTTAGCGACCATTCACTCCGACGATCCAGCGTATTTTGGCGGATACATGAATGAGAACTACTTCGAAACGGCGCGTGCCTTACACTTAAATAATGATCATTTGATGCAATTGGCAGTCAATGCGTTTAAAGCCAGTTGGTTAAGTGCGGAAGTGAAAGAAAATCACATTGAGCAGGTACAAAGCTATTTTGATTCATTGCGGTAACCATCGTGTTCCAAAACTGAATGAAACGGCGTTAAGGATGGATTTTGCGAATGGATTTAAATAAATACTACTCAGAAAGCGCGCACTGCTTTAACAAATCTTTGCGCGTATTGATCTTGCTTCAAACTTGAAATAATTACCTTCATGGAACGACCTGATGATGCGTGAATGAAATCACTTTCTTTTCCTTTAGGATTTGAAACAATGCCCACATGGCCAATGGTTGTACTAGTTGGACCTAAAAATACCAAAATATCTCCTTTCTGAACATTGTCTATTAATACTTCTTCTCCAAAATCCTTGAATTGCCTTGAACTTCGGGGAACCTCAATTTGGAAATGCCGAAAAACATAGTAAACGAATCCGGAACAGTCGAAGCCGTCCTCATTGCAGGCGCCATATATGTACGGTGTACCCAACAGAGTTTTACCAAAATTTACAATACTATCTCTTAACGTAAGTTTCGTGTTGGTTGGTTCTGCCAATGGAACATCCACCGCAATAACATCGTTTGGGGCAAGGTTTTTACT
>JBLHHI010000103.1:0-12005 GCA_047614125.1 Bacteroidia bacterium
CGATTTTTGGAGAAGGTGGCACATTTCGTTGTCTACCTGGTTGCGAGATTACTTGTACATATCGCTTGGGGGCAATCGAAAGGGGAAGATCAGAACGTACATTAACTTGATGATTACGATGCTCTTAGGTGGACTTTGGCACGGAGCGGCGTTCAAGTTTATTATATGGGGCGGCTTGCACGGCCTCGGTTTGGCGGTGCACAAGGCATGGATGAAATACGTTCCTTCCATTAGTAAAATTAACACTAAGTGGAGCGTTCTCATTACCGGCCTAATTACCTTTCACTTCGTGGTTTTTTGTTGGGTTTATTTTCGAGCAGCAAACCTTCAAATAGTGGGAGAAATGTTGGGTCAGGTATTTTCGGCGGATCAATGGTATGCCATTGGAGATCGGGTAGTGGGCTACGCTAAAGTGTTTAGCATCATAGCCTTAGGTTTCTTTATCCACTTCTTGCCTACGCGTTGGAAAGATCAATCAAGATTAACTTTTACCAATTGGCATCACGCCGTACAAGTAGCGGTTGTGGTGGCGGTAATTTTCATCAGCTTTCAGGTTAAATCGGCCGATATAGTTCCGTTTATCTACTTTGATTTTTAAAGAGCACTTCATCAAAAGCGACCAAAAGGTGCTTTTTGTCGCATAAAAACTACGTGCTCATAGAGTTTATTTCATTCTAATTTTTCAAAGTATTAAATTCCGCCTCGTATAAAAAATGTACAATATGAAACAGATTATCGTTGCCTGCACACTTGTTCTTGGTCTTTTTAGCGTTCAGCTCTTTGCACAAGACACCTTGAAGAACAAAAAAGATGGAAAGTATTATTTCACGGTTGTGAATGACGTTGAATCCAACAGCGTTCAGAATCAAAATAGAACCGGCACGTGCTGGAGCTTTAGCGCATTATCGTTTATGGAGTCTGAAATTATGCGAGTTGGAAAAGGAAAGCACAAACTTTCGGAGATGTACATTGTACGCAAAGCGTATTACGACAAGGCCGAAAAGTATGTGCGAATGCATGGTTCTATTGGCTTTGGACAAGGTGGTGCGTTTCACGACATACCTTATGTGATCAAGAAATACGGTATTGTACCTGAAGAAGCATATCCGGGCTTAAACTACGGTGAAGAAAAGCACAATCACGGTGAGTTGGAAAGCATGTTACAGGGCATGTGCGATGCGGTAATAAAGAATCGTCAAGGTCATTTAACAACAGCATGGAAAAATGCCATTAATGGTGTTTTGGATGCCTACCTTGGAGCAGAACCCAAGAATTTCACATACAAGGGCGTATCGTATACTCCATTAACCTTTTCAGCAAGCTTAGGTATTAACATGGACGATTACATTACCTTGAGTTCTTATACGCACCACTCTTTTCATCAAACCTTTATTTTAGAGGTAAACGATAATTGGGTAATGGGCGAGGTGTACAATGTTACCTTAGATGAGTTAACGGCAACGGCAACAGGCGCTTTGAGCAAGGGATATTCGATTGCGTGGGCTGCAGATGTGAGCGAAAAAGGTTTTTCGTTTAACAACGGCCTTGCCATAATACCGGAAGATGAAGCGTCATTGAGCCAGAAAGGCAGCGACAATAAGCACTTTAACGATGGCGGTGCGGAACGAACGGGAACGCAGTTCGACAGTCCGGGTAAGGAAAAGGTTATAACGCAAGCTATGCGCCAAACGGCCTTCGACAATTACACAACAACGGATGACCATGGCATGCACTTAACGGGCATGGTGAAAGATCAAAACGGGGCATCGTATTTCATCGTTAAAAACTCATGGGGCACCAAAAACGATTGCGATGGCTACATGTATGCATCCATTCCGTATTTTCAATACAAAACGATGGACATCATGATTCATAAAGACGCCCTACCGAAAGACGTAAAGAAGAAGTTGAATTTGAAATAAATGCTGCGTTGTAGTGACTAGCCCCCAGGAATTTAAGAATAAAAGGTATATCTCAGCGTCTATAAACAAGTAAGGGTGTTGTAAGCTCCCCATTTTTAGTACGATTTAAAAATAGATAATATTCTGCATTCTTTATTATTCGGATGTTGTAATGTGGGTTAAAGTATTAAAATCTAGTATTTTGACACTTATCTAAGTTTAGTGCAAGCATACACTGTATCGCTCCGAAATCCAACACTATGCTTAAGCCTTCAGGAGTTAGGATATTGGTTCTATTCGTACATGAGAACCGCAAAGTGCGCAAAGAACATAAGATTCTTCAGAACGCTCCTTTATACATTCCTGGCCACTTCAACACTTTTTCTTCGGAGCGATTCGTCTGAATGACGCCGTTGTTAGGAGCTAAGTATTACCAAGCACATCCTTGAGTTCTCCTTGGTTTAGCGCTTCACCACCTTATACGCAAAGATGATATGAAGCAGGCTCGGCATCCAATTTTACATAAGGCACAAGATTAACATCCCTCGTTTGCACTTATAAAATAAAAAATTTGCATATTACCGGCTTACCTGAAAGTGAAACCTATGGAAGACCATAAAGTGCAGAATTACATCAAAGATGTATGTGAAAACATGCCCGTTGGCTGGTTGAATTTAACCACGCATCGATTGGACGTCTACGATGAGAAATTGGCGAAATCTCAATTCTTAGAGCAATTTGAGATTCTGTATAACGCCAACAATTCTGAAACATCGGCACTGCAAGAGCTGCCAACAGCCTTTGATTACATTCGATTGGGTCACCCGCTTTCGTGTATTCTAGAATGGGTACTAGCAAAGGCAAATGGGCTGGATCCAAATAAGGTAATTAGCTTTTCGTCGAAGACGATGCCCATTCTAGCCATTCTGAGAAAAAATTACTTAGACAAGAAAAACACTCAAATCGTTCATACGGGCACACTTCCAGATTGTTTTGATGTTGATGTACTGCAAAATATTTATGGCTATATTTTTAGCGTTCAGCATGTAGAGTTGGAGGAAGAGATAAACGAGTTTAACGGTACTACCATTTTCGTTTCTCAACAGGAAGACCTACGCAAATTCAATCTCGGGCCCAACATCGACTTTTGCATAAACATCCACCAACCCAACGGGTCAGGGGTTGAGCCATTGGGAAGCGTTGTAGCCATTATGGGTAAACCAAACGAAGGCTATGTTTCAGAAATTCAGCACGTTCGAAGAAGAGAGACCATTGCCATTACCCCAGCCAATGCGCTGAAGGCATTAAAGTTGCTATCAGACCATTCCGTTCTTGATAACAACAGAAGTGATGTTGTGGCCTATCAAAAGCGCGTCCTAGCTTCCATTGCATCCATTACGGGCTCCAATACAAAGGCATTGGTTGCTTCGAGTGGATTGTCGGTTCAATATGCCATTTTGATGGGGCTCATTCACGATGCAGTAGAGAATCACAAGGGAAAGGCTATTAAAATTGTAGTTCCACCAAATTGTTATGGTGGTACCAATGACCAAGCACGGCGTGTTGCCGCTAGCATGAATAATGTTGAGGTATTGGATATGGCGGTGGATGGCGGACAGGATATGGTTCAAAGCATTGATGCGATTCTAGATGAGCTTGCAAAAGAAGATGCCATCCCATACATCATTGCCGAAATTCCAACCAACCCTAGGGTTGAAGTTCCGGATCTAATCCAATTAAAAGAGGTTTTGAAAAGGGAACGCCGTACCTCAGGTGGCGCAATTGCGATAGACCCCGTTTTTATTTTAGATCAAACATTCTGCCCAAATGTTCACTTTTTGGGTGAAGGAGAAATCCTTTCAACCATCCGGACAATTTCATTTGCCAGTGGATCGAAATTCCCGAGTGGTGGCTTGTGCACCGCCGGCTACTGTATTGGAAATACAAAAACCGATGCTTTGATGAACAAAATTGCCGTTCACCTCAAACTTTGCGACAACGAAGCTACCGATCTTCAATATGAAATTCTGGCAAAGCAAATGCCGTCTATGAATCAAAGAATTCAGGATGCTTACACTAATACACGCAAATTCGTAAACTTCATTAACCAGGTCTTGCCGTCTGCGAAAATCAATTTTGTTTCAGAAGAATTGGCCGAAAAAGGATTTACGCCCTCCGTGTTTTCATTGGACCTTCCAACCAAAGGAAGCACCGATGAAGAAAAGGAATCGTATAAGCGAGCGCTGAATTTGAAATTGATCTACTTAATGATTTCAGAAATACCTAATGAAAGCAAGTACTGTGTGAGCTATGGGCAGTTAAAAGGATGTTATTGGACGATACCAGCAACATCTACACAAGGAACCACCAAAGAGGGCGACAAGGATTACATTGCCCGAGTAGCCTTGTCGGGAAACATGGATCTCGAACTTCATAAAAAGATCTTTCTAAGCTTTGTTGAAGGAATTTGAGTTTGTAAAACCTAAAATAATGAGATTCTTCAGAACGCTCCTTCAACGTTTCATACTCACTTAAGCACCTCTTCTTCGGAGTGATTCTTCTGGATGACGCCATAGGTGGATTTTTGAGATTTGGGCCCAATTCGTAAATGAGAATCGCAAAGGGCGCAAAGGTTTTTACAAAGGGCGCAAGGTTATCTCCGTTGGTTTAATAACGAACCAAACCATCTTTATGCGCTATATTTATAACCACAGATTTACAAAGATTTAGCAATGGGTTCTGTGATAATCTGTGTTTAATTACAGATTTTATTTCCAAACGAGATTGATGTACTTCACAAACTATCATTGACAAAATCGATTTTTTCTGTGAACATCTGTGTTAAGAAAAATGTTCTGCGGAGGTTTCATATTATCCCCAAACACACTTATGAATATCACTCAGACTTCTTGGCAAACTTGGTGTATTCTTAGCGTTAAAAAAACCCAAAAGGGTTGAGATTCTTCAGAACGCTCTTGTAAGCTTCAGTCCAAACTTGATCAGCAAAGCTCGGAGCGATTCTTCAGAATGACGCCGTGGGTGGATTTTTATGAATAACGTTGTGGGTGAATGTTTCAAAAGACGCTGGAAGTGCAATGTGACCCAGATGTAAAAGACTAATTTTTATTGGCCAGCTGACCGCAGGCCGCATCGATGTCTTGGCCTCGGCTTCTGCGCACATTCACAATTAAGTGCTTTGCTTCTAAGTATTTGGCAAATCGATCGGTGCGGTTGCCTGATGAACGCTCATAGGTAGCTGAATCGATTGGGTTGTATTCGATGAGATTGATCTTTCCAACAATGTTTTTACAAAAGGCGGCGAGCTCCTCCGCATCTTGTATGTGGTCATTTACATCCTTAATCACACAATATTCTAAGGTTACCCGCGATCCGGTTTTTTGATAGAAGTAATTCAAGGCCTCCGTTAAATCTTCCAACGTATTGGTATCGTTGATGGGCATAATTGCGGAGCGCTTCTCATTGGTGGCAGCATGGAGCGACAAGGCCAAGTTAAAACGGGCGCCATCATCGGCAAGTTTCATAATCATTTTAGCAATACCGGCGGTACTTACCGTAATTCTACTGGGCGACATACCCATGGCTAGGGGTGAGGTGATTTTATCGATGGCCAGCATCATTTCTTTATAGTTCAATAAAGGTTCACCTTGACCCATAAATACAATGTTGGTGAGGGGTTTGTTGTAATGCTTGATGGCCAACTCGTTGATAATGGCCACTTGGTCAACAATTTCATAGAAGAAAAGATTTCGTTCCCGCTTTAAAAAGCCGGTAGCACAAAAGCTGCAACTCAAGCTGCATCCAACCTGACTGGAAATGCAAGCCGTTACACGCGTTTCGGTGGGTATGAGCACACCTTCTATAATATATCCTTCGGGAAGTCTAAAACCGATCTTAAGTGTTCCATCCGAACTCTTTTGGATGATGTCGGGAGAAATCGTGTTAAACTCAAAGTGCTCGGCCATGCGAGCTCGGAGTTCTTTCGACAAATTTGTCATCTCCTCAAACGAACGCGCATTTTTTTCCCACAACCATTCTTCAACTTGATTAATTCGAAACGACTTTTCACCCCAACTGCTTAAGGTGGTTCGAAGTTCTTCGGAAGAAAGTTTTCGGATGTCGGGTTTCACACTGGAATTTTGGCAAAGATAGGGCAAAAAAAAAGACCCCACCGAGGTGAGGTCTCATATTAAAATTTTGAATTCTTAATTAACAACGGCATTCACAGCTGCAACTAAACCTTGAGCATTTTTAACCCAAAGAACAGTAACTACACGCAAATTTTCAGTTTTCCAAGAACTCTGAACGAAGTCACCAAAAGTCATTTTGTCAACGTGTCCTTTAGGCTTAGTACCAATAGGAAGAGCATCGCCAGTGACGTTTGAAGACAACTTCATGCGAAGAATGTGGTTAAACTCAGAAATAGTTTCACCTGAACTGGCTTGTTTAGCCATTAATTTGTCTTCGATTAAATAGCAACCAACGCTGTATTCTAAATCGGTTTCCGCAAAAAATTCTGCACTAACGGCAACGCTCACAGCACCATTTTCGAAAACAGGTTTTACCAATAGATTGGCTTGTGGTGTCTTAGCTAAATTGGTTGAGATAAACCCGTCTAAGGTTGTTTCCATGGTTGTTCCACCACTAACCGATTGGAATTGGTCTCCATTTCCACCAACAAACATGGTAGGAACGGCACTAATACCAAAGGCGGCTGCCATTGCATTTGCATCAGCGTTATTGAAGGGATCCTTAACAGAAGCACTTTGATTCAACTGACTGGAAACATATATAAACTTGTCTCCGTATTTGTTACTCATATTTTTTATGGCTGGTTTACCATAGGCGCCACAAGGTCCACACCAGTTGCCTGAGAAATAGAAACCTACTGCTTGTTGAGTTTCTGCAGTAATAAAACCACTTCCTCCACCAGTACCGCCTGGGGTAGGGGTTACGGCGTCGTCTTTACATGAAACAAAGAACATGCTGGAAGCCATTGCTAGAATTAAAATCTTTTTCATATCTGTATACTTCTTTTTTTAAAGGGTGCCCGAATATATATATTAGTTTCTAATTTTTCCATGATATGACCCCGTTGGAGGTCATTATTTCTAACTCTTTACAATTGGATTGCTCGGTATGCCCAATTCTCTTGGCATCGATGCCAAATTCCTTGACCAGAGAAATCAAATGATCGGCTTGATTTTCATCGATGTACACTTCCAAACGATGGCCCATATTGAATACTTCCATCATCTCTCGATCCGTACTTCCGGATTGCTTTTGAATGTGATTGAAAAGTGGGCATTTAAAGAGATCGTTTTTAACCACTTTTACGGGTGCATCCAAAAAGTGCATCACCTTGGTTTGCCCACCACCCGTGCAATGAATCATTCCATGAATGTTGGAACGCATTTCGCTAAAAATTGTATGTACCACTGGAGCATAGCTCCGGGTTGGGGAGAGTACGGCTTTGCCCATGTTAACCGGCAAATCATCCGCAACGTCGGTAAGAAGAAAGGATCCAGAATAAACCAAATCTTCTTCTACCTCTGGATCAAAACTTTCCGGATATTTATCTCGATAGGTCTTGTTAAAAATATCGTGGCGTGCAGAGGTAAGCCCGTTGCTTCCCATGCCGGCATTGTACGAAGTTTCGTAGCTGGCTTGACCAAAGGAGGCAAGGCCCACAATGGTTTGGCCCGAACGGATTTTATTCTCTAAAATGTTCGATCGCTTTGTTCGAGCCGTTACTGTGGAATCAACGATAATCGTGCGCACCAGGTCTCCCACATCCGCCGTTTCACCGCCGGTTTGTATAATCTCTAAGCCGTGTTGCTGCATGGATTCACAAAATTCATTGGTGCCTTCTATTATGGCAGCAATCACTTCGCCAGGAATGCGGTTTTTATTTCGACCTATGGTTGAGCTCAGTAAGAATTGGTTGGTAACACCTACGCAAAGCAGGTCGTCGAGGTTCATCACGATGGCATCTTGCGCAATGCCCTTCCAAACCGATAAATCACCCGTTTCTTTCCAATACAAATAAGCCAACGACGATTTGGTGCCGGCTCCATCTGCATGCATGATGTTACAATGCTCAAGGCTCCCTCCTAAAAAGTCGGGAACTACCTTGCAAAAAGCATTTGGGAACAGTCCTTTATCTAGCTTGGAAATCGCCTTGTGAACGTCTTCTTTCTTAGAACTTACCCCTCTTTTTGCGTACCGATTCATATGATTTGGATTTTGGGCAAAAATAGACTTAACAATTATGAATTATAAATTTTGAATGTTGAATTGAAATTTATCTCGAGCGAGGCATTGTTCATTATTTGAAATTGTAGAATATTTCCAATGGAGGCCCGAAATATAGACCAATCAAAGAATTTCCCGAATTACATTCCTGAATATGTTACGAATACGCCAATTCCATTCGCCGCAGCGAACATCATTCAAAATTCAAAATTCCTTGCAGGCAGGCATGGCATTATTCATCCACCATATCTTCTTTCTTCAAGTAGAGCTTATCGCCCCGTATTTCTATGTCGAGGTAGTCGTTAAAGACTCCCCCACCTATTTCGTCGCCTTTATCGTCATCCACCATCTTACATCGAACTTTGGTTAACGTTATGCCATCTAATTCAAGTTCAGCAATCTTAAAGTTCCGGCTGTATAACTTCGTTCCATCGCTTAACTTAATCTTATCAGGGCCATCGCTAAAGTCGGAAACCTTGATCTTTCCTGCCTTCAACAACTGCTCTACCGTAGATTGTTTCATCTGCACCCGAGTACCATCGATGTTAAATTCAAACTTGATTCGTTTCTTATCAATCGAACCTTCCATGTAGAATTTGTCGCGTCGAGTAGTCATGTTAACGATGTCGTACATCTTAGCAACACGAATTAGTTCGGCTTCTTCTTCCTGACGTTGTTTTTCTTCTTCGATGGCTTTGATTTCTTTTTCGTATTCACTGCCGTGATTTTTAATGAAATCTTTACGAGCGGTAATGATTACTTCACTGTAAATGACAGACTCGCCCATAGCAACTTGATTGGTATCTTGAACCTCTGGGTTACTCCATTTAAATTCATAACGGCAGTTTACAACCTTAACCGTGGTTCTTCTGTTTTCTTGATGTTTCTCTTCGGTACACGGAACTTTAATGTTTCCTTCACATGCACATTCATTTACCAATAAAGATTCGCCATAACCACGTGCTTCCAAACGGAAAGGATTGATTCCCGATTTTAAGATGTAGGCCACTGCACTATCGGCTCTACGTTGAGAAAGTGCACGGTTGTATTCGTAAGTAGCTCTACAATCCGTATGAGAGCCAAGTTCTACGCTCATTTTTGGATAACGCTTTAACGTGGCAATCAAGCCATCCAACACCTTCATGCTTTCTGCACGTAAAAAGGCCTTGTCTAAATCGTAATAAATTGGGAGAACAAATACGTCGTCGCACTGATTTTCTAAACAGAAATCTTTTTGGAACTCCGTGCTTACTTCCAGTCCAACAGTCGAAAGTTCTTTCGGTTTGGCATCGTAGAAATAATCTTCTCGCTTCGAAACATTTATTTCATAGTTCACGCCAACTTTCAATGGAGCCTCATAAAATCCTTTGGCATCGGTATACAAGCGAATTTTAGTAGAATCATTATCGTTACTAATTTCAACAAACGCCCCTTCAATAGGAAGGCTGTTATCGCAATTGGTAACCGTTCCTTTTACCAAAATAATGAGCGGCGTCATGCTAAACTCATAGATGTCGTCGTCTCCACGATCTCGATCTGAGGTAAAGAAACCATGCTCCTTATCATCATCGATTAAGATGCCAAAGTCGTCGCTGTTTGAGTTTACCGGACATCCCATATTGGTTGGGTTTTCCCAGTCGGTTGGACTTTCACTTTTTGGAGCCGAATAAAAGATGTCCAAACCACCCAAGGTTACGTGCCCGTCGGAGGAAAAGTAAAGACTTCCATCTGCATGAACAAAGGGGAATTTTTCATCTCCTGTGGTATTAATAGTTGGACCTAAGTTTATTGGAGTACTCCACGTTTTACCTCGTCGAACAAAGTTAACCACGTAAATATCTTTCGTTCGCTCTCTTCCTATCTTGTCGCCATCTTGGTAACTTCCTTCCATGTCACTTACAAAGTAGAGCTGAGACTCATCTGGCGATAAAGCTGGATGGCCACAGTTAAACTTGTCGCTGCAAAACGGAAGGGGTTCCGGAGAAACTTCCCATTGGTCGCCACGTTTCTTGGCTTCATATATTTTACAGGTGGTATCTTTTCCATTCGTTCCACCGCATTGGGTGAAATACATGGTGGAGTATCGTCGGTCGAAGGTCATTGCGCCATCGTTGTAATCGGTAAATTCTTTAACCAAAACGGGTTGCTGCCATTTTTCTCTACCTCTTCGGCCTTCAAAGGTTGTGATCCAAATATCCTCCATGCCTCTGCCAGTCCATTTAAACTGTTTCTTGCTGGTGCCTTCTGGTCGGTCGGAAGTAAACATTATGCTCTTGTGTTTGCGATCCGCATATCTTGGAACTCGATCGTCGATCTTACTTTCGTTGGCAGGTTTAAAGGCTTCAATGATGTAACGTGTTGATTTATCGGCACATTTTAAGGCCAATTCACAGCCGTCTATTCGCTTGTCAACGTCGGGGTCGGTTGGATTAATTTTTTTATATTCTTTTAGAGACTCTAGCGCTTCAACGTATTGCCCTTCTTCCATAAGCATCTCCGTCTTTCGGAAGTACACAGCCGCATCCTTACGGCCATACTGGATGGCTTTGGCGTACATTTTCAAAGCTTTCTTACTGTTGTGGTTGTATCGATACGATTCCCCAGCCTTGAACGAAACATCTTGCTTTTGCTCTTTCGTGAGATCGCCCTTAAGCACTTGCTCGTACATATCGGCGGCAACCCCATATGCTCGCAACTGATAATTCTTGTTGGCTTCTTGCAATGAAGGCTTGCATCCGTAGAGCATGCCGATCATCAGAAAGATGACAATGGAAAATTTCTTGTTCACAAAATTCATTCGTACTTGATTTGAAGTCTACTAATCGCCAAAAATCAACAATATTCAGCCCATTTCCAAAATAAATTTAATATGCTGAGTTCTATTAATCCTTTAAAATTCCGATTTGTATTGAACCCATTGGGCTAGGAGAAAACATGTAGGTTTATTAATATAAACCGAATGGATTCAACGAAGCCAATTTGGCATCTTTTACAAATGCTCTTTTTACACTTATGTATGGCGATTTTCATCGTACTAATTACTCGAAAAAGTTTGCCTTTTTTTTATAATTCTCATTAGATAATCACCCTTTACAAGCGTTCTTAATTTTAAAAAATAATCGAACTCCAGTTCATCATTTATTTTGGTGAGAGCTAGATTTTTAGCTGTTATGACTCATTGACGAGGAGTAGGGGTGGATGGTTGGGCAAACTTCGAAATTAATTTCACCAAAGTGATGTGAGGGATGAAACGCATTCTAAAAGAAGTGCTGCTTGGAAACGAAATTTGCGGAACCTCAAACCTGAAAAAGTGTGACAAAAGAAAAGGCGCAAAATGTTTCGTTTGCGCCTTGTTCTTTAGCATAAGTAATCAAAATTATGACTTATCTCATGTGGAGCATTTCCCGGTATTTTGGAAGGCCCCATAAATTATCATCGATCAAGCGTTCTAGTTTGTCGCCGTGGTAACGTATGTCGTCAAATTCAATCTTAACCTTGTTGCAATACGCATCGGCTCGCTTAACAATGTCTTCAATTTTATTGGCGTCTTTACGCGCTTCCACCATTCGATCTACACGGGTTTTAAGCTCGTTGGCATGGGTGCTCACTTCTTTCAAAACTTCCACCGTACTTTGAATTTCTTTCTTCCCTAATCCGCTTGCTTTCATTGAGTTAATGGTGTCCGCACACATTTTTTGATAGCTAATTACAGCGGGTAAAATGCTGGTATATACCATTTCATCGATGATTCTGCCTTCGATCTGAATTCGTTTTGTGTAATCCTCCATCTTAATGTGATAGCGGGCATGAAGTTCTTCTTTTGATAAAACA
>JBLHHI010000104.1:0-11630 GCA_047614125.1 Bacteroidia bacterium
GAATTCGTTTTGTGTAATCCTCCATCTTAACGTGATAGCGGGCATGAAGTTCTTCTTTCGATAAAACACCCAATGAGGTCATTGTATCGATGGTTAACTTACTTGTAAACGCTTTTAAGGCAGTAGGTGTGTCTTTAAAATTATTTAATCCACGCTTTGCAGCCTCAACAACCCACTCGTCGCTGTATCCATTTCCTTCAAATAGGATGCGTTTGGATTTCTTTAAATAGGATTTAAGAACGCTTAAAATTGCGTCGTTCTTCTTCATTTTTCCTCCTTTAATCAAGGCATCAACATCCGCTTTAAAAGCAATGAGTTGGCTTGCCATTGCAGAGTTTAATACGGTCATAGACGAGGAACAATTTTTTGAAGACCCCACAGCACGAAGTTCAAACTTGTTTCCGGTAAATGCAAAAGGGGAGGTTCTGTTTCGATCGGTATTGTCGACTAGTATTTCTGGAATTTGCGCAATGGAAATTATTTTTTCTCCATTGGATTTTGCTCCTTTTTTGTTGTTTTCAATATTGTTTAATATTTCCGTCAACGTGCTTCCAATAAAGATGGAAATAATTGCTGGAGGTGCTTCGTTGGCTCCCAAACGATGATCGTTGGCAGCACTGGCAATACTGGCTCTGATTAAATCGGCGTGGTCGTGAACGGCCTTAATGGTGTTGATGAAAAAGGTCAAAAAGCTCAAACTTGATTCCGGGTTATTTCCCGGTGAAAGTAAGTTGATGCCTGTATTTGTAACCAACGACCAGTTGTTGTGTTTGCCGCTTCCGTTTACTCCTGCAAAAGGCTTTTCGTGAAACAGTACCTTAAAACCATGGCGGTTTGCAACTTCGTCCATCACATCCATTAGAAGTTGATTGTGGTCTACGGCCAAGTTTATTTCTTCAAACTGTGGTGCACATTCATATTGACCAGGCGCAACTTCGTTGTGCCGTGTTCTCAGTGGAATGCCCAACTTAAGTGCTTCATTTTCAAAGTCAACCATGTAGTTAAAAACCCGATCCGAAATGGAACCAAAGTAGTGATCTTCCATTTGTTGGTTTTTGGCCGCAGAATAACCGAAAAGGGTTCTTCCACACATAACCAAATCGGGTCGCTGATTGTAAAGCGCCTTATCGATGAGGAAGTATTCTTGTTCAATGCCCAACGAACCTTTTACCTTTCGAACATCGCCATAGAAGTATTTGCAAACATCGGTTGCGGCAGTATCTAGAGCCGCCAATGATTTCAATAAAGGGGCTTTGTAATCAAGAGCTTCGCCGTTGTACGAAACGAATATGGTGGGAATACACAAGGTTTTACCACTTGTATTCTCGTATATAAATGCTGGAGAAGATGGATCCCAAGCCGTATAGCCACGCGCTTCAAAGGTGTTTCTTAAACCTCCACTCGGCAAGCTCGACGCATCCGGCTCTTGCTGAACTAAGGCATCACCACTAAACTTAGAAACCGCCCGTCCATCTTGAGGCTCAAAAAAGGAATCGTGCTTTTCTGCTGTAGAGCCTGTGAGCGGTTGGAACCAATGCGTGTAATGCGTTACCCCTTTTTCCATGGCCCACGATTTCATGCCCATAGCTACCTGAGACGCAGTTTCTCGTGTAATTTTAGTGCGATTGTTTATCGCATTGTTTACCGCTTTTAGGGCTTCTTTTTCCAAGTACTTCACCATAGCTTCGTCGTTAAAAACGTTGCTGGAGTACAAATCTTGAATGGATTGAAAGTGATTGGAAACCTTAACAGGCTTCCGAGATTGAACAATTTCTAGTGCTTTACGTCTCATTTATTAAATGAATTACCGCGGTGGTTTTGAGTGAAAGAGAATATATTTCGACAAAGATAATTTTGGAAGAATTGTAGGCGGAGGTAATTTGCTTTTTGTCTGAACAAATTATAAACAGTTATGCCTCAATTCCACCGGCCTTTAATTTCTCAGTATTCTCGGCCATTTGGAGTTGATCTATAAACTCCTGAATTTGACCATTTAACACATCAGATAAGTTGTAAAGTGTGAGTCCAATGCGATGATCGGTAACTCTGCTCTGTGGAAAATTATAGGTTCGTATTTTTGCAGATCGGTCTCCAGTAGAAACCAAAGATTTACGCTCAGCAGCAATTTTGCTGTTGTGCTCTGCTAATTCTTTTTCGTACAACCTCGACCGCAGTACGGTTAAGGCCTTATCGTAGTTTTGATGTTGCGACCTACCATCCTGGCATTCAACTACAATGCCAGTCGGAATGTGGGTTAAACGAATGGCCGACTCCGTTTTGTTTACGTGCTGTCCACCCGCACCAGAGGCTCTAAATGTATCTCTACGAACATCGCCCATATCCAATTTAACATCCACCTCATCTGCTTCTGGAAGCACTGCTACTGTGGCTGCCGAAGTATGAACGCGACCTTGCGTTTCGGTATCCGGAACTCGCTGAACTCGATGAACCCCACTTTCAAACTTCAAGATGCCGTACACGCTTTTACCCGATACTTCAAATACCACTTTGTTAAATCCTCCAGCGCTTCCTTCATTCGTGTCTACAAGTTCCACCTTCCAGCCCATATCAGAACAATACTTCTGATACATCTTAAACAAATCGCCGGCAAACAAGCTGGCTTCATCGCCACCTGTGCCCGAGCGAATCTCTACAATGGCGTTTTTATTGTCGTCTGGATCTTTTGGGATGAGTAGAAATTTAACTCGATCTTCGAGTGGTCCTTGGAGGTTAGAAAGTTCATCAATCTCCATTTTTGCCATCTCCTTAAGCTCGTCGTCTTTGGTTGTTTTTTGGATTTCCTTGGCACCACGTAAGTCGGTAAGCAACTTTTTATACTGATGATAAACCTCTACCAGTTCTTTTAAATCCCCATATTCAATGTTGAGTTTGTTAAATTTTTTGATGTTCGATAAAACATCAGGATCACTTAACTGGGTTTCCACTTGTAAAAAGCGATGATATATGGCTTCTAACTTCTCGAGCATAATAAAGTGGGCAAATTTAGTGTTTGCCAATCACTTTCAAACCTGAGTTCCATAATATTCTGCATTTCAAAATATTGATTCAACACAGGTTTCCAGAAGAAGGATTACACTGTTTGCTATGCGAAGGAGATGTTGCATCTTTGCGCTCAATTTTTTATAAATTTAGAACAATCAACTCGTGGACATACAACAAAAATGGACCTTTATATTAGGCAAGCTCGAAGCACAGTTTGCCAAAAAGTTAGATATGAATATGGTGCTGTTGGTCATTGGCATTCGTGAGCTGGGCCTGGTTAAAGACAAGTTTACCAAAGAGGAAAAAGTTCAGCTCCTCCACATTGCCGTTTGCAGGTTGTTCAGCAAAACAGGTTATTACGAGTTAAAAGGAGTTAATTCGAAAGGATGGCCGCATTGGGAAAAGATGAAGGATTTGCCCTTTGTTGAAGTTTTTGAACAAGAGAGCCTATTGCGTCAGCACGTGGTAGACTACTTTGAGGAAGAAGAAATTTACGAAGAGCTTTTACAAGAGTAAGCTTATTCATCCGCCTTAACCGCCAACAACAAAGGCATGGTAAGCAAATAGCTTTTGCCGGCGCCAATGGTTAAATGGTCGTCATTCAGCCAAGGATTTAGGATTCGAATAATTTTATATGTAGTACCGTGTGCTTTGGCAAATTCGGGCAAACTAATTATGGTAGAATCCACTAACAATTGATACGAAGGTACGGGATAATAGTAGTCGTTCTTTTCCAACACGAAGCCGTAATCGGCTGATTTTTCGGTTATTAACTTCAATGCGATGATGCGAAAAACGTACCGGCTGGTTTCTGAGTTCATTCTTAAGTCAAAATAACTCTCCACCGATTGATTTCGAAGATCGCGCTTTACTCCAGCTAAGCCTCGATTATAAGCTGCGGCAGCGAGGGTCCAACTGCCCAATTGTTCTTTAGAATGCTTTAAGTATTTACACGCAGCGCGTGTAGCTTTTTCTAAGTGGTAGCGCTCATCAATTTCTGTAGTAACGTTCAAATCGTACGAAAGCGCAGTTGATTTCATAAACTGCCAAATTCCTTCGGCACCTGATGAAGAAACAGCATCGGCGAGTCCACTCTCGGCCATTGCCAAATATTTAAAATCGGATGGAACCCCTTCTTCCAACAAAACGCGATCAATCATCGGGAAATAGCGCTTGGTTCTTTTCAACATAAGCATGGTAGAGCTTTGCCAGTAGGTATTTACCAGTACTTCTTTTTCAAGTCGTTCTTTCACTTCAAAATCAGACAAGGGTACCACCTCATCGCAAAAGGTAACCTTTGTTGGAATGGGTGGTGTTGTAATTCGATAGTGATCTGAAAACTGTGTTGGATTGGCCAGTGTGACATCTGCAGCCTCGTTCTTAGATGAGTTTGCTTGAAGCACCATTGCCAAAGCCAAGATTCCGAAAGAAGAAAGGGTTGCAACCCAAATTTTTTGTGATTTGTTCATTTGCTTGAAGAAAGGATAAAAGTGGCGGGTTGTTAAAAATATATTCTAAAATCAACAGCAATGTTCTGAATGGTGCCGTTTTTTCCGGTGGGTGGAAGTATGTTCGGCAAGTTCAATCCATCGTTAATATTCAGCAAACCAAATCGGATGGAAGGTTCAAAGCCTAAGTAATATTTGTCGATGTGATATCCAATAAAAATGGCTAAGTCGTTTTTCTTAAATCCTTGGTTCTGAACTCGAGCCTTTAAATCCGGATTCACATAAACTTCGGATTGGAGCAGAAAAGAAGGTTCTAGCCCAACCACAATGTGCTTATTGGCTTCGCTTCCCGAAACGTTGAACATGGCAGCAATGGGCAAGTCTAAATAAGTAAGTTTGATGGCGCTGTATCGTTCTTCGGAAGTAAATCCAAAAGTGGAACCGCGCAGCGAAGCGTTCAGCTCAGCACGTAGTTGAAAGTTTTTGGTTAAAATTCTGCGATAATGAAGCCCGAGTACGGTGCCCCGTTTAGCTTGCCCGAATTCGAGTTCGGTGCCAAAAAGTGTTGTTACATTTAAACCCATTTGCAATCCAAGATGCGTTTCTCCTTCGTTGTCTTTAAACTCTTGGGCATGAATTTGCGACGTAGACATGAGTAAAAACAAGCCTATAAGTAGGGCTTGAACAAAGTGGACTTTGTTTCCGTTATCGTTAAATAGTTTTACCACGAAGTGCTTTTTGTATGTTGCTGTCCATCATTATTTCGGCAAATGGCTTAGTGTAGTCATTCAACGCATCATGTACCAACAAAATTTTATCCTTGTCTTGATTTAAAATAGCCGCTTTCAATTCTGTAATACGTTTTTTGGTTTCACTGTTTTCCAGCACCGTTATTTCGTTGCTGTGCAAGTTTAAAAACTTTTCGGAATTTAATACCAAATGTTCTGCTTCGTTGGTCGCTTCTTTTAAAGACCGATAGGCCATATCTTCTGCTGCGTGCTGCATCGATGCCATTAGCATTTTTTCTACTTCAGCATCCGTAAGCCCGTATTGGGGTTGCACTTCGATGCTTTGCTCTACTCCAGAGCGAAGCTCTTTGGCCCGAACCTTTAAGATTCCGTCCGCATCCAACATAAAGGCGATTTCAATTTTGGGAAGTCCAGCAGGCATGGAAGGAAGGTTGTTTAACACAAATTCGGAAAGCTTTCTGTTTTCCGAAACCTGGTCACGTTCTCCTTGATAAACCGCAATTTTTAAATTTACTTGGCCATCCACAGAGGTGGTATAATTCCGCCCGGCCTTGCATGGAACTTTCGAATTTCTAGGAATTATAACGTCCATAAGTCCGCCCACCGTTTCAATGCCCAGCGACAGCGGTGTAACATCCAATAAAAGCACGTCGGTTCTATTTCCGGCCAGCACGTCGGCTTCAATTGCAGCGCCCAAAGCAACCACTTCATCTGGGTTAATCGAATTGTCGATCGTAGATTTTGAAAAAAGCTTGGATACCGAAGCTTGTACCAAAGGAACTTTGGTGGATCCACCAACCAAAACCACTTCATCTACATCGGCATGAGTGAAGTTTGCATCTTTTAGTGCGTGCTCGCAATGTTGAATGGTTGATTGCACTAAGGCAGCTATGCAGGCTTCAAACTGATTTCGATTTAAGTGAATGGACTGGGCTCTAAACTGTGAAGTAAATTTTTGCTTAGTGGAAAGTTCAACCTTGGCTTTTTCGGCCAAAAGTCGCAATTCTTGAAGTTCGGAGGAAGTCAAATCATCCGAATTCATTTTCAAATCCAACAACCAGACATCCATAATGCATCGATCAAAATCGTCGCCACCCAAAAAGGTGTTGCCATGGGTTGAAAGAACCTCAAATATCCCGTCTTCAATTCGCAGAATGCTAACATCAAAGGTGCCGCCGCCCAAGTCGTAAACTGCAACGTTTCGGGGTTTTGAACCATCCAAACCCAAGCCATATGATAGGCTGGCAGCCGTAGGTTCATTTACAATACGCAATACATCCAATCCAGCCATTTTGCCTGCATTTCTTGTTGCGTTTCGCTGAGCATCGTTAAAGTAGGCCGGTACGGTAATTACGGCCTTTGAGATTTTTTGACCCAGCGCCTTTTCGGCCTTTGTTTTGAGCGATTTTAAAATTTCTGCAGAAAGTTCAATGGGAGAATAATACGAATCTCCCACTCGAATGCGCACTAAGCTTTCTGCATCTTGTTCATTGTCAATGATTTGGTAGCTAAAATAGTCGGCATGCGTTGATAAGTCTTTAAACGACTTGCCCATTAAGCGCTTAACGGAATAGACCGTGCTTTCCGGGTTTTTTACGAGTTGAATTTTGGCATCATCGCCAACGAGTATCTTATTATCCTGACTAAAATAAAGAATGGAAGGGGTAATAACGGTTCCGTTTTCATCAGCAATAACAACCGGTTTTTTGGTTGCTTGGTTTACATAAGCCACCAAGCTATTGGTGGTTCCAAGGTCAATTCCAACAATAATTTCTTCTTTAGATTCAACTTTGCCGGTGCTCAGATTAATGGGTATTCTTGCCATGAGGCGCAAAGGTAAGGTTGAGTAGTGAGTATCTAGTATGGAGTATCAAGATTATTACGCAGCGACGGATTGCGTCCGTGTAGCGACGGACTGCGTCCGTGTAGCGACGGACTGCGTCCGTCGTAAGTTGATCCTGAAACAAGTTGAGGATGACTTGTGTTTGATATTGAATTTGATCTTGCATTTGAAATTGTCATTGAATTTGTATTTGAATAGCCTCGTCCTTGAGGTCGGGGGAGGTTAACGCCTCAAATGATAGAATATTCCCTTATCAAAAGGTGTCCAAAGCGCGGAAGGCAATCCATTTATTCTCAGGGCTTCATTGGTCCAAGTATTGCAGGTGTAAAAGCAAGAGTACTTTCCAGTCGATTCAAAAAAGAGATCATTCTTCCCATAGCATATTCCATCAAAGCAAATTGCTTCATTCGCATTGGTTATAAGATGTTGCTTAACAAAGGTATTTAAGCCATCCAGTTGCTCTGTACTTATTTTTAATTTTACGGTGTTTTCATTTGCCGTTACTTGCTGGTAACCAGTAACATGCATTGCAGATGGTGTGGGCCAAAAAAGGGCCGATGCAGCAGTTTTAAATGATAAATCATCCCACGTAGGCGTACCAAAATAGAACCCTTGATCGCCCCAACCAAAGGATACATAGCGTAGGTCCTGATTATTTGTGCGTTGCTTTATATGTAAGAGTTCATTCCAATCATATTGGTTGGATTCAATGGGCAGAATCAAATCGGCGTGCATGCCGTTGGTACGAATATAAACGGAATGGCTCGTATCCAAATCAGTTGGTTTGAGTTTAAGATTGCCTGGGAATAAGGAGGTTAGAATGGACATCAAAAAGCCAAGAACGAGTACACCAAGGGGAATCAAGATTGCGATTCCAACCTTTTTAAGTAGGCGTTTCCAACGCATCAGGCCTTTTTAGGATTGTGAACTGTGCGTTCATTTTCAACGTTGCCTGTATTTAACGTATCCCAGGGCTCAAAGAGGGCGATGTGCACTTCTTCATGTGCAACGGGTTTGTGTTCAATCCCTTTTGGAACCACAATGATTTCTCCAGGTTTAATATATTCAATCCGATCGCGGAAATGCATTTCCAACTCACCCGAAATCACCCAAAAAAGTTCGTCTTCGTTTAGATGATGATGCCAAATGAATTCTCCTTGAAGCTTGGCTAGCTTAACATCCTGACCATTAAGAGAGGCAATAATTTGAGGTTGCCAATGTTCTGTAATGGAGTTTAACTTCTTTGAAATGGATATTGTATGCATTTGATAATTCTTAAAAATTCAATCTTGATTTCCCAAATATCTTCAAAAAATTTTGAACCTTTCCGATGTTTTTGGATATAAGCTTGTAAACACAATCCTATGAAACGCAAAACAATTTCCATTTTCGTCATTTTTATGATGTTCACCGTTTCTTTATTCTCGCAAGATGCTATACCGCAGAAAGTGTATTCGTTGGTTAAAGAAAAGCAGAGTGTAGAATGGTATAAAATTCAAGCGGAACTTTGGGGCAAACAGCTCACTGCAAATCCCGAAGATGCTTATGCATGGCTCAATTACTACACGGCCAAACGAATGTTGAAAATTTATGGAGAAGGAGTTACTCATGAAGATTTAAATAATTTCGTGCTGGATTTGGAGAAGGCATTGCCCAACTCATTCGAATACCATTACATAGCGTATTGGAACAAAGGACTTTCGGAAATGGAATCCCACCTCAACCATCTCAAAAAGGCTCAGCAACTTGGCCCGGATCGTATTGAGTTGTTCGACGATCTCTTTACATATTACGAGGTTACACGGGATGTTGCCAAAGCCAAAAATGTTGCGAAAAAGTGGTTTGCATCAAACGACATTTCTGCGGGTTTGTACACTTGGAACTACAACATGCTCGAAAGCACCGATGCCAATGCCATCTTGATCACCACCGGCGATAACGACACCTATCCGTCGCTGGTAATGCAATACGCAAAGGGCATTCGAACCGATGTAACCGTATTGAATATATCTATGGCGAGTATAAGCGGATATCAGCAAGGCAAGTTTAAGGAATTGGGCATTCCGGCAATGATTTCCAAACAATCGGACTACATATGTCCCATCTCAACCTTTGTTTTTCCTTTTTTGCTGCAGCTCTTGCTTGAGGCGCATGAGTACATCGTAAACGAGATGAAAACTAAAAGAATGGCGGTGGCGATGTTTTTCTTTTTCATTTGAAGCATATAAATTGAAACGGGTTAACGAAGTATTTATTTTGGCATTTTTTGTAAAGCTTTAAAAAATCGATCAGGCATTTCTCCGGATGTGGCTGTGGTGTAATCAGCATAGGTGCACGGTAGAACAACGCTTTTGCTATTCGATCCGAAAGGGTGAGGGTTGGGTACTTCCATCCACCAGCGATCGGTGCGTTTGCTTTTATAAAACACGATGTCGGGGTTCTTTCCATTCATTGTACATCGGTATTTTAAAAATTCACTGTGCAACTCCGGATGGTCTCCTCTGCGGTGATAAAAGCCATCGATAAAATACCATATCATCTGAGCCGCAAGCTTGGTAGTCGTTTTGCGGTAGTCGTATTCCGGGTTAATCTCGTAGACGCCAAAGCTCCGCATTTTTTCCGAAATACCTGAATACCAGGCTAATTGACAGGCTTCTTCGCTGGTAAGTCCGTTAGGATTGTTGTAGTAATTGCCCGGAGCATCGGCTTGTTTAATCGCTCCAACATCAAACATAACTACATCTGAGTTTCGCAAGGTTGGCTCCATTTCATTCAGCTTTGTACGCAAGACCCCTAACCGAACCGGTTCAAAAAACATTTTTTGCAAGGCGGCTACGTTTTCGAGTTTAACATAATGGCTTTGATATCCCATTAAGTTGAGGTTAAACAAGATGTTGGGTTCAAACAAACACATTCGCTGCAAGAAACCATCGGGTTTTAGATTTATTTTTGGGGCAATTATGCTGGCTTCAACATTGGTCTTAATTTTTTGAAAGGAAGCAAACTGTGCGAAGCTCAATTCAACCGATCCACCTAAAATGATTGGAATGACCCCTTCGCTAAGAATGGTGCGGGCAACTTCCTGCAGAGCAAACTCAGTATCTTGAATAGAATTCCCTTGTTTAATATCGCCGAGATCAACAATTTTTAAATGGTCCGAATGTTTAATTAACTGATATAGTGCCTTCCGAATAATAGACGGTGCTGTGCCGGTTTCTTTGTTTTTCCCAGACGCCCTTCCATCGCAAACCCCAATGATTGCAAGATGTGCGTCCGACCAATCTGGGAAATCGGTTACAAAGGCCGGAACGACAAAGCCAAGGCTATATTCCTCACAATCCAACATTAAACTTTCAGAAATAGGGCTTAAAAATTCTTGCAGCATGTTTTGCATTCGTCTCTTTGGCAAAAATAAAGTTTATTTGAGCCAATTAATCCGCACATGGTTTTTGTAACAGGAGGAACTGGCCTAGTTGGTAGTCACATTATTGCCGAGCTTTTAAAGAACGGAGAGCACATTCGTGCGCTTTGCAGGGCAGGTTCAGATAAAAGATGGTTTGAAAAAACGGCTCATTGGCTGCTTGGCAATGAGGCGAATCGATCATTGCAACGTTTAACTTGGATTGAAGGAGATGTGCTCGACATGGTAAGCCTTGTAGAAGGCATGGAAGGATGCAAGGAAGTATATCATTGTGCCGCCTTGGTTTCTTTTTCTCAGCGCGATGATGACGATTTGCATCAGGCCAATGTAATTGGAACTCAGAACCTAATCAATGCCTGTTTGGGGATGGATGCAAGGCCAAATGTTTGCCACATAAGTTCAACGGCATCCATAGGTGGGAAAAAGGACACTGTGATAAATGAAAGCCACGAATTTGACAAGGAAGCATCCAACAGTTATTATAGTTATACCAAGTATCTGGCTGAATTAGAGGCATATAGAGGTAGAGAAGAAGGATTAAACGTGGCCATTATTAACCCAAGTATTATTTTGGGTTTTGGAAATTGGAATAAAGGACCGAGTAAGTTTTTTAAAAATGGGTTGGAAGAATTTGCATTTTATGCCACCGGTTCAAACGCTTTTGTTGATGCACGAGATGTGGCAACGGCTGCGTTGGGTTTAATGCAAAAGAAGCAGTTTAGCCATCGGTATTTGTGCACGGCTTGGAATATGAAATATCAAGATTTAAGCAATTACATAGCGGATTGTTTTGGAAAAAAACGACCCAGATTTAAGGCAAGCAAAATCATTTCAGCCATTGCGTGGCGTTTGGTTTCTTTCGCTTCGCTGTTTGGAGTGCCATCGCTCATCACCAAGGCCAGCGCTCTAAGCGGCCGTAAAAACATGGCCTACAATTCAGATGAATTGATTTCTGCGATCAACTTTTCATTTCGGGAAGCAGATCAAAGCATTACCGAGATATGTGGCGCGTATAAGTCTTTGTAGCGGTTAGGTTTGTTCACAAAAAGACACTAGCATCCGAAAGTTTTCAATAAATGACCAAAATGTCTCTACACCCCAGTAAATACGTGCTTGAAGTAGGATTTACCCAGAAAATAAGTCGACATCAAGTGTCATCTTTGTTT
>JBLHHI010000105.1:0-11315 GCA_047614125.1 Bacteroidia bacterium
CGACACCGATTGCACCTTTTTGGGAGAACGCTACACTTCTCGAACCAATCATTACCTTGTGTCGGGTAAGCCTCGATTTAATTATTTAGCCTCCCACTTTATTACGTATTACAGAAACCCATCCCTCGACAAAGTAAACATACTCCTAGGAAAAAAAGCGAGCAGCGAAATCTATCTGAATTGGCAATCAGATGTAACCACGAATGATGCAAATCATATCTGCAGCGATTCTATGGTTATTTTAGGCTATTCCGATATTATGAAAAACGCTGAGTACAAACATCGAATAGATTCACTTGCAACGAACGGATTTTTTGAACAACGATCTAAGTTTCAGCAGCGTATTGTGGATGCTCAAATTTCTGAAGCTGAGATGCACGTTCTTGAAAAAATAAAGAAGCTCTTTAAAAAACATGGTTCAAATTATTTCGTAGTGCTCACCCCTCTTTACGACCAAATAAAATTTAATTTGGAGGATGAGATTCTTCTCCAAGAAATATTTGGTAGTCGCGTTTTTGATTTTTCCGGTATTAATCCGTTTACGAATGATGTTTACAACTACCCTGATAAAAAACACTTCCAACCTTACATCTCAAAAATAATTGCCGATTCAATACTGGGTGAGTGAATAAAAAACGGCGGATATGCCCAAGAAAATAAATTCCGACTGCTTCAATCTCAGCCTTTAAAACAAGCCCAAGTAAAAAACTTCCCACACTCAAATCAGCGCAACATCTTGGTGAATGCCCTCTTTCTGTTCCTTTTTGTGGATTGATTCATTTTTTTGAATTAATTCATTTCGTTTTCTTGCGTCACTTATCCCATTCTTAGCCAAATCGGTCATCCAATGGACGTTAAAAAGGCTGGACGGAGCGTATGTATGTTAAATGACGTAAACGGTGGAGGAGTGCAGCCTCTATACCAAATATGAATACTTTTCTGAGCTATGACCAATTTCGATTGGGTAAATTTAAAGATCGAAAACCGTGTATTCAAACGGCTTCTACAAAAGCATTGTCTTATTTCCTCTTCGATGAGGTAGATTATTTTAACTATCTCTTTATCAAAGAAAGATCGATATTGAATTCAGATTTAATGCCTGTGATTGATGAATTTATTGCCTCTGGACGCGATCGGATAAAGATTATATGTAAGCAGTCCTCGATAAAATTCCATCGTGATTTAATAGACGAGGACGTTCCAATAAAAAAGATCGTTTGCGTTCATAAAACGTGGCAAGTTATTGGTACTACGCGTGGTCCAAGCATCTTACAAAAGGTGGTTTCCGATTCGGATATCCGATTGTTCACAACGATATACTTGCGCGGATTTGAATCGAATGCAAACAACGAGGATGAGGTTGCTCAAAACTTTACGCTTCTTCATAAAAGTGGCGAGACCCATTTTTACTTTGTAACATATCGTGGTAAAGTAGCTGGGATCTGCGCAAATCATTTCAATCGCAATCACGTATTTCTTTCTGCTTGTGCCGTTTTAGCGCCATACCGCAACTTGGGTTTGCAGAAAGTCGCCATTCAAGAACGTCTTCAACTTGCTCACCAACAAGGATATCGACGCGCAACTTCATGGGCCTATGCCAATGGAATAAGTCACCACAATCTGGTTAAATCGGGATTTACTGAGTACGAAATTTATGGCGAAGCAATATCCAAATCTCTGGAACTACTTAGAGCAGAACGAGGCATTTTATCGGAACAAGCCTGTAGTTCGGTATAAGAATAAATCGCTGGAGCTTAGCACCTTAACGCAGCAGGTTTCCTGCATTGCTTCTTTCTTGCATGCTGAAACAACATGCTCGGTAATAGCGATCAACTGCAATCATCCGTTCCAAAATATTTCGGGCGTTTTAGGAAGCCTCGTTGCAGGTAAGGCCTTTTGGTTTGGGAAATTGCAAGATCTTTCTCAATCAAATATTGAAGATCAAAATAAGGTATTTGAGTTTTCCGCGGCTGCATACGAAAAAGCGATGGCCCATACTCATAAACGGTCTATTGAACCCTGCATATCAAACGATCGGATTTTTTGTTGGACGTCCAGTTCGGGAAGCAGCGGAAAACCCAAGATTACGGAGCATAGCTACCAATCGATCATGGAGGATACCTTGCGACAAGTGGCGGCAAATAATATATCTAACCTAGATCGTATTGATGTTCTTTCTTCGATGAGCTTTAGCGCTTCTCTGGCAGCTATTTTCCCGGCACTTATCTCAGGAGCATCGCTGCATATTTTGCCGGAACATGCCAACATCGAAGACATTCCTAACTTTTTGGACAATGAAGAAATTACCCTGTCCACCATGGTGCCCACACTTTTTCGAAGCCTCATGCAACTGCCCTTCGATTATACATCATTAAAGCTTCGATTTATTTGCTTGGGAGGTGAAAAAGTTACGTGGAATGATGTGTTGTTGTACCAAGCTCGATTTGGACCAACCGTTACCTTTCAGGCGGCGCTCGCCAGCTCAGAGTGCCGCACAATTGCCCAGTGTTTATATCTAGGGCATGCCTGTATTCCGGTTGAACCAAGGCTAATTTACCAACCAATAACCGGCAAGAAGATTCGAATTGTAAATGATCTTGGAGCAGAAATTAATAATGGAAAGTGCGGTAAAATAGCTGTTGAAAGTGCCATTATTGGACATCGTTATGCATCCAAGCACACCGGTTTCAAAAGACATCAAAATGGCTTTGTATCCTTTGTTACTGACGATCGGGCAAGTATGAATGCCGATGGAACATTGGTACTCAACGATTCGAGTAATCGAAACATCAAGTTAAAAGGAGTGTTTGTGAACTTGGATGCATTAGAAACAAAGTTGAAGTTTGCTCTAGAGGCTTCTGAGATCTTTGTTCATGGCAATGCTCAAAACACAGGCATCGATATTCATTTAGCGGGTTTGGTGCCCACCCAAAGTACCTATCAAACCGCATTTACTTTGTTGAATGGCTTGGCGTTCAACATTCATAACTACCCCAACGAGTTGCCCAAGCTTGCCTCCGGAAAAACCGATCGCGAAGCATTGAAACAAAAGTCAGAACACGGAAGCATTACGGCAATGCTTGCGTCGAACAACAAAGTGTACGATGTTTTTCGAATGATATTCCCGACCGTTGAGAATTTCACAAATCGACACTTTTTTAACGACTTGGGTGGAGATTCAATAAAGGCTGTTGAGGCTGCGGTACTGCTTTCAAAAGCATTTAATCACACCCTTGCGTCCAACATCATTCACAGCTTTCCACGTTTCGATGATCTATGCAACCGGGTGATGTTGAAGGAAGAATTGGTTTTAAAACAGCTTGTGCATACCTCCAACGAAGCAGAAAATGTTTTGCTTTTTGCATGGATAAGCGGAGGATATGGAAGCTATCAGGATTTGATCAATGCCTTTGAAGGACGATACAATGTCTACGTACTCATTTATCCGTACATCGAGAATAAATCGTTTTTGAGTTTGGAAGCGCTGGCGGAACGATGTGCCGCTTTTTTAGACACCAAAAATGTGCGCTTTTTGTTTGCGGCTGGGCATTCTTTTACGGGCTTGTTGGCGTATCACACAGCGGCCAAACAAGCTTCAATTGAAGGTTTGGTTCTTTTTGATACGCCCACCTATAGAAGGATTAAACTACTGAAAAGGAGGGCGTTAGCAGTAAAACGTGTTTCGAGCATACTGGGAAGGAGCTTGAAAAGCAAGAAACACTTTGATAAAGAATGGTCTAAGCTAAAGATGGCTGTGAACGTGCGTTTTTTAAAAAATAATTCGGCTGTGAACGTGCCCAATGAACAACGAAACATCAACTACTTCGGCTTTTTTGAACATTGTTTTAAAACGGAGGTCACTAATCCGAGCACACATTTTCGAATGGGTATTTTCACAGCAAAACAACAAAACTCCTTCGTTTATGAAATTGAAGCCGACTTTACTTGGGAGCGCTTTAACGATTGCGTAGTTTTTAGACAAGAGTTGGAAGGCAACCACGCAACCATGTTGGCCAAAGAGAATTGTGAAGAAATGGTGGGCGTAATCAAACAACATTTCAGTACAAATCTCAAATTTGTCGATCAAGAAATACCATTAATGAATGTTTCAAGCTAACCCGCTAAACGCATAACTTTGCTGTATGAATAGCTTCAATCATATGCAATTTCGCAGAGCTTAAAACCAAACGGTTGGTGCTTCGCAAATTCACCCCGGAAAGCTTCGACAAGATTTATGGAACCTTGGATGAAGCAGAACAAATGGAGGTGCTGGGTTTAAAATCAGTTGATGAGCTGGCTGTGGAACGCAAGAAATACGCGGATGGTTTAAGCACATACAATAAGAAGTTTGCGTACTTTCAGTTGTTGGATCGAGGAAGCAAGGAAATTATGGGCTGGTGTGGGTATCATACTTGGTATGTTGATCACAACCGGGCAGAGCTTGGATATGGTTTATTTAAGGATGAACGGAAACGGAAGGGATACATGATGGAGGCCTTGGCTCCCATCATCGAATATGGCTTTGTTAAAATGCACCTTAACCGCATTGAAGCCTTCGTTGGTGACAATAATGTTGCCTCACTCCGAGTACTGCAAAAACAAGGTTTTAAACCAGCAGGGGTTATGCGTGAGCACCATCGAGCAAAAGAGAAGCCAGAAGATTCTTTGGTTTTTTCATTGTTGAAGAGTGCCATGGAATAGCATTACTTGAGTCTTAAAGAAACCCCTTTATCGCTGATGTTGGTCAATGGTTAAATAGATTAATCAGACTAGCTTGCAAGTTGTTAAATAGTAATTCCATTTGGCCAATGGCGAAGTAAAATTTAACGCCAATTACAGAAAAAATAATATAGATGATGACAAGGAAATTCACCTATCCAAATCTGAATTTTAAAAGATTAATCGAACTCAGGTTTCTAGTAATTTCTCTGTTTTCTCGTTCATTAGACAAATATTTAATTTTTTTAAATATTGCCTACAAACTAATCTGTCAATTTTTTAATGAGTTAGTTCAAACACAAAATGATGTACAGTCCCGTCCATATCATTCGCACAGCTTTTACGACATTTGTCTTCGTGTAATGTCGTGTTCCATGCCGCACGAGTTCCAACGGGCAAAAAACAAAAAATACCCGCATTTATGTTAAGTTAACGGCGCTTAGACTGAGCGGTTCCGGCCACAGGTTGAGTACGTGAAATCCAAAACCCCAAACCAATGCTATTGGTTTTTCTCAAACAGCCTTTTACTCTTTATCTCCTGTATTGATAAAAGTTTGGCTATCATCAACTACTAAATACAATGATCACAACAATGAAGATATAACAAGAATTTCAGCTCATTCTTTCTCTAACAATAAATTTATCTTAGATTTACCCTTCAAATCAAAAATTTTATGAAAAAAATACGCACTTCTATCCTAATTTTATTAATGGTATGTTCCTCCGTACTGGTTTGGGCCCAATCGCCTGAAGGCTTTAATTATCAAGCTGTTGCTCGAAATGCCGATGGAACATTGATGCAGAACAAATCGATAACGGTTAAAACCACCCTCTTGTCTGGGCCCAGTGCTTCGAATAAGGTGTATGAAGAAACACATACAGTAACCACCAACGCCTTTGGCCATTTCAGCATCATTGTTGGGAACGGAACTTCGAGCGATGCTTTCTCAAGCATTACATGGGCCGATGCGGCACATCATTTAAAAGTAGAAATAGATCAAGGTTCGGGATATGTTGTTATGGGCACCGTTCAATTGCAATCGGTACCCTACGCTTTACACAGTAAAACTGCCGAAACGGTAACCAACTTAAGCATATCAACGGCAGATATTTCTGACGTAAGCAGCACAGGTGCAACTACCGGCTCTGTTTTAAAATGGGATGGATCCGCATGGGTTCCAGGATCGGACGATGGCGGGAACAGCTATTCGCAAGGATCTGGAATTATCATCGTTGGCTCTACCATTAGTGCACGAACTACGGATGCAATATGGAACGCAAACCAATTGAATGATCGAAATATAGGAACTACTGCACCCAAAAAAGATGAGGTACTAACCTGGGACGGAAGTGCATGGAGCCCAGCTGCAATGAGCTCTGGAGGAGGAACCTACGACGCCGACGGATCAACCTTATACAAAACGGGAAATACGTTCTCAGCATACAACACCACTGCCCTGTGGAATGCAAATAAATTAAACGGAATATCCTTGTCGGGATCCAGTCCAAATAACAATCAACTTATGCAATACAACGGAACCAATTGGGGCTTCGTAGATGCTAGTTCTTTGGGCGCATCCAAATGGAATGCAACGGGTAATAAGATTTATTATTCTACGGGAAATGTTGGAATCAATCGCTCTAATCCAAACAGCCGTTTATCGGTTTATGATAGCTTAACGCACTCTTCTTCTGGGACTTACATTTTAAATGTTAATCGGATTGTTGGAGGAAAAAATTCGACTGGAGGTTTTTATTATGCCCAAGAAAATAGAATAATTGGCCAAGGTGGCCTTTCTCAAATTGCCAACGTAAACATAGTAGAAGGAGATGTTGCAAGTTCGGGTGGGGAAGCCATTGGTGCCTATACCCGCGCAAGTGGTAATGGCGCTTATAACATTGGCAGTTTCAGTTTTACAGGTGCTAGCGCAACCAGTCAATCGATTGGATATTTTGGAGAAGCTCGTGCTAAATCCACTTTTAACATTGGCGTTTATTCGGTTGCCGACATGAAGAACACGGGAACCAATTACGGGGTATTTTCAGTTGCTGATAGCGGTGCAGCTAATTATGCTGGATACTTTTTAGGCAACGTAACCTATACCGGAACGTTAGCGAAGGCATCGGATGCAAACTTGAAGTACAACGTAAACAACATTGGAAACGCAACCAGTTTAATTAAGCAACTATCTCCTAAAACATATTATTACAAACAAGATGGTAATGGTGGCATGTTAAACCTATCAGAAGGATTGCAGTATGGTTTCATTGCTCAAGAATTAGAAAAAGTACTTCCAGAAATGGTAATCAATCAAGTTCATATGGTTGATCCAAGATCGAGCGAAAAGTTTGAATACAAGGCGGTGGATTATACCAGTTTGATACCCGTGTTAACCCAAGCCATTAAAGAGCAACAAGAAATGATTGAATTGTTAGAGCAACGCATTTCGGAATTAGAAAAAGACGCTAAATAATTAACTATGAAGCAGTTACTTCTTTTTATATCCGCAATAGCGATGAGTTCGCTTGCCTCTGCACAAACCCTCGATCGATCGGTGGTGGCCAGCGCAGGTGGACTGCAGACCAACGCTTCAGCCTCGGTTCAATTTACCATAGGCGAAACCGTTGTTGGACAGTTTAGTGCATCCAACACCTTGCTTACTCAGGGTTTTAACCAAGCCAAAATGGATACTTCGAGTATTTCCATTGGGAACCTAGCTTTCCAAGAGGTGTTTACCTTGTTTCCAAATCCGGCTTCAACCCTTCTCAGCATTACCTCCAACATTTCGGCAGATGCCTTGATTTACGACGTAACCGGCAAACAAGTTCTTACCACCATATCCGTGCTTCCAAACCAAAACAACACCTTGAATGTGAGCACCTTAGCTACTGGAGTGTATTTCGTTCATTGCTTGGATGAAAACCAGAATCGGTACGTAGCGAAATGGGTGAAAGAGTAAGCTAACGGTTTTTTAGATTCGGGTTTTGGGTTATTAATTGACATCGTTGTGCTACGTTGTAAATGCCTCTAAGATTTGATTATAGCGTTTGAGATATTGCTTGGATCAGGTTGTTAAACGTTCGGCATAATTAGCAGGAATTCACAAGTCGGTTACGTTGCATTGGTTGCGGCATTGGTATGCTACGCATTTGTTGGAAGCGGGGGTGGATTCATGGTACATTCATGGATTGTTGGGTCACAGCAGTATTAAAACTACAGAGATTTACACGGTACTGTCGCGTTAATCCCTCCAGTATCCAAAAGTAGAGGGATTTCACTTTTCATCAAGCTGCTAAAGATTTGAATGTGTTAAACCAACTTGATCTTGAATCTTTGAGTTGATTCTTTCTGATAATATTGATGATTTCTATTCCAGCCAACGTTCGTTGGGCTGATTCAAATTCCTTGAATCCTGTACTTATTGCTATTCGCCTTTTAATAGTCCGATGATCCTGTTCAACAATATTATTTAGATACTTAACTCGTCTTATCTTTATCTTCTTTAGTGAAAGACTTCGTTTATTAATTGTACGTATCCCTGCTGTATTCGCTCCACTCTTGTCAATGTTGATTATCCTTGGTTTGTCGTTATTCCCTATAGCCTTGTTCAAAAACTTCTGAGCCGAACCCTTCATTCTTCGCTTGGTTAACAGAAAATCAACTGTGTTTCCATATTTATCAACCGCTCGATAAAGATATCTATCATTGCCACCCACTTTTATGTAGGTCTCATCCATCCTCCAACTATCACAAACCTGCTTTTTCCGATTGTGCATATTGGCTTCAACAATAGGAGAGAACTTAAAGACCCATCTTTGAATTGTTGAGTGGTCTACTCTCACACCTCTAATTCTCAATATTTCTTCAACGTCGCGATAGCTCAATGTAAATCTCAACTTGAAATATACCGCTTGAAGAATTATAGATTTGGGATATCGATGGTGTTTGTAGTTCATGGTCGCAAATTAATCGTTTCGCTATTTACTAAGATTAACGCGACAGAACCAAAGTGATGCAGCAAGTAGTGGAGTTAGTGGGACATTCAATTTTAGGGAGGCTGAATTATTCTCCGTAAATACGATAAATGTTGCTGAAGGGATTTTTGATATGAATTATGAAGTAATTGTGGAATAAGACAACCGTAAGGGTTCAGTTGCATTTTTTTTAATACGGCTAAAATTTCAATTGTGTTACAATTGTGTTACAGCAAATAAAAACAAAAAGGCTCCACATCTCTGTGAAGCCTTGTGCTTACTAAGTGGGCCCACCTGGGCTTCCCGAAATCCTCCGCTGTGCTACGTCATCGGGATAGACTTCTCGCCCAAGTGGGCAAAAAAAAAACACCCCGAAAGGTGCTTTTTTTGTGGGCCCACCTGGGCTTCCCGAAATCCTCCGCTGTGCTGCGTCATCGGGATAGACTTCTCGCCCAAGTGGGCAAAAAAAAACACCCCGAAAGGTGCTTTTTTTGTGGGCCCACCTGGGCTCGAACCAGGGACCACCTGATTATGAGTCAGGTGCTCTAAGCAGCTCAGTCAATACTTGCTTGTACGTTTCCAGAGGTTGTGCTCCTGTAAGGGCACTAGTGCGGTTAAAAACAACGGTAGGCACTCCGCTTACGCCCATTTCGTGCCAGTAATTTTCTTTGGTGTGTATGTCTGCCTTGCTATTGGGAGCGTCTAGTCGTGCTAGTCCTTCTTCCACATTTAGACCTACTGTCTTTAGCTCTTCTGCGAGTATCGCTCTGTCTGATACATCTTTTCGTTCGCTATAAAATGCGGTGATGAGACGTATGTTAAGAGCGGTCTGTTTGCCAGACTCCTTGGCATAGTCTAGTAGTACGTGAGCTTCTCGGGTGTTTACCATTCGCATGGCGTCATAAAAATCGAAGGTGAAACCCTCTGCTGCACCTAGGCTGGTTAGGTTGGCTCTATTGCGGGCGTTATCTTCTGCAGATGATCCGTATTTCTTAGTAAGGTGCTCATTTATGTTTTCACCTTCTATAGGCATAGCTGGGTTTAGCTCAAAGGGCTGCCACTCTAGTTCTATCTTGTCTGCTATATCTAGCTCTGCTATGGCTTTTTCTAGTCTTTTGTAGCCTACTATGCACCAAGGGCATACCACGTCTGATACTACGTCTATCTTTATTTTAGTACTCATTTATTTTAGGGTGTTTGTTCGTGTGGTTTTTAGAACTCAATTAAATCTCGTAATACACTTCATCAAATGGAACTCTAAACCTTGGACCATAAATTCCTTTGTCATCTCTTATTCCGCATCCAATAACCATGTTTATTTCAGCACCTCTAGGGAGTTTTAAAATTCTCTTTACTCTTAATGTATCACTACCTTCCATTGGACAGGTGTCATAACCAATGGCTGCCATACTTATCATAAAGTTTTCAGCGGCTAATCCAGCACTTTTATGAGCTACAATCCGCATATCACTTAATCGGGTTTGCCTGTATATAGGTCTGAATAAACCAACAATTTGAAAGGTAACATATTTGAGGAAACCGAGTATTCCCAAAAAATCTGTGTAAATCGTTGGAATCAATTTGCTATAATAATCTGAAGCTATTTTTTTTCGCCTCAATTCCCGATCACTAAGCCCTTCTTTATCATACGTTTGGTCTAAAAAATTCAAATTAGCTTTTGCTCGTTTTCGCCATAGATCTTTACGAGATACCACCACAACCATTTGTTGTGCGGTCTTTGCTGCACTCTGATCAAAACAAGCTTTTGCCATTTTACCTAAAGTTGCTTTCTCCGTAACGTGATAAAACTCCCAAAGTTGAAGATTACTACTCGTTGGGGCCAACGAGGCATTAACTAAGCATTGTTTTACTTTTTCAGAATCGATGGATTCGTCTTTATATACTCTTACTGATCGTCTGTAAGAAATAGCTTCTGAAGCTGTTTTTTCCATGTTTTATTATTATTCAAAATTAAAGTTTGTTTTCATTCTAATGTCCAGAACGTTTGCCAATGTTTAGTGTATGAGTAGATTCGAAATCTAACCGTCCAATTTTAATTTGCAAGATACTTATTAAAATAAAAAACGGTTTGAGATCACTCCCAAACCGCTATTGCATATGCATATTATTCGCAAATCTTTGTTATTGTAAAATAAACTTAATTGCAGAAGTTGAATTGTTGGTTTCCAGGACAAGTACATAAATACCTGGGGATTGATTTAATTGTAATGGGCTGTTGGTGTTCAAATTATCGTTTGTATAAACCAATTCTCCAATTCTATTGTAAATTTTAATTGACGAATTACCTATGTGTTTAGTGCTGAAATTTATTGTTCCTTTAGAGGGGTTAGGGTAGATTGAGAAATCAGTAGTCCTCTCTATACTAGAAAAGATAGAAGCCGTAGTCGCTGGTGTATAAGCGTATACTCCGGAGAAGTTACTTGCCCACCATAATGTTCCGGCATCGTCAAATTTGATATTTGTATTAGCAGATGTTTTTTTATGTGGGACATCATCGATAAGCAATTCTCCCCAAACACTATCAAGCAATGTAGTTACCCCATATTGATGTGCAAAATACATTCTTCCTTCTGAGTCGCTTTCGATAGAAGATGCTTTGT
>JBLHHI010000106.1:0-11277 GCA_047614125.1 Bacteroidia bacterium
ACAACAAGATTGACAAGTACGGATTGAAGCGGAGCAAGAAGTAATGCATTGATATTTAGATGATTGGAGTCGATTTACAACGAGCTGCGAATGCCCTAATTCGAGGCGAATTGGTGGCGATTCCAACGGAAACCGTGTATGGATTGGCGGCAAATGCGCTGGACAAGAATGCCGTTTTAAAAATATTTGAAGCCAAAAATCGACCCAGCTTCGACCCCCTTATTGTTCATGTACCTAATGTGGAGGTAGCACGAAGTTTGGTTCGCTCCTTCCCTCCGTTGGCCGAAAAATTGGCAACAGCTTTCTGGCCAGGAGCTTTAACCTTAATTCTGCCTAAAAAGGACATCATACCCGATGAAGTTACTTCTGGATTGGACTTTGTAGGGATTCGCATTCCCAACCATGTACTCGCTTTAGAATTGCTTAATACAATCGACTTTCCATTGGCAGCCCCCAGTGCGAACCCGTTTTCGTATGTAAGTCCTACCTCTGCGCAACATGTTGAAAATCAGCTTGGGAGCAGAATTTCATACATACTCGACGGCGGCCCATGTACCGTGGGTATTGAGTCAACCATCGTTTCGTTCGAACATCCCGAGTCTCCAACCATTCTTCGTTTTGGTGGACTTTCACAAGAAGATATTGAAGCATGCATTGGGAAAGTCAAGATTCAAGTTTCAGCTAATTCAAACCCCAAGGCTCCTGGACAATTGGATAAGCATTACGCTACTACAAAACCAACGCGAATTGTTGAGGTATTACCTGAAAGTGCAGATGCTTTTGTAATAAGTTTCGGTGAAGATGCAGGACGGGGAGATTTTAACCTTTCCGCAACTGGAAATTTAATTGAAGCTGCAAGAAATCTATTCGCAGCCTTGCGGTTGGCTGATGAGAGCCATCATATATCTATAGTTGCTCAACTTGTGCTTAACCAAGGACTTGGACGTGCTATTAATGATCGGTTGAAACGGGCAGCGGTGGTGTAAAGGGAAAGGGTTTATATCATGTCTTTCATAACATTATTCTTCTTTCTCAGAACGATAGCGCCCAAATAAATCATCTGGTGGTTTCAATTCATGGTCCCTGTTAACCAGCAGAGTGAGCGGCTTGCATCGGCCAATAATAAATTGATGCTATCTATGTCCCTCGTAGTCTTAACAATTTAAAAGCTGGCTATAGCGAAGCACAACCTAAATAGAACAGTATTTATGAGTAGCTTAAATCTACTCCTTCAAAAGCCGCACATATCGCACATCTTCGCCATCCATTACTTCCAACAAATAATACCCGGAAGCATAGTTCTTAACTGGAATGTAGAAGCCTTTTGTGTTTGCAGCTAAGTTGCCGGTCCAAACGGTTTGTCCGTGTAAGTTGATGATTTTTAAACCAAGATTGCGATCAATTTTAGACTCAAATTTAACATTAACCACCGCACCAACAGGGTTTGGGTAAACGGCAAACTTTTCGTTAATATCAACTACAATGATTACCACTGTGTCTTTAATGTCGTTGTTGGTAATGGAGGTAATTACTTGATCTGTTTGAGGTTTAAGTCCATCGCCTTCAACGCTTGCCACATTCGTTAAGCTTCCAAAGCCATTCCAAAGAGCAACATCGTCTACGTACCATCCTTCGGCATCCTGCAAGGCATCAGATACCATTCTGAAACGGATATTAGCCACATTACCAGCGTATTGCGTTAAATCAACCACGGTCGTTATAAAGTCAACACTGTTGCCAGTAAAAGCATTTCGACCACTAATTCTGCTGGCTGGATTTTGCTCAATGGCTTGGTTGTATCCATTTTGAATCATCTTAGACCCCAAATCAATCCAAGAACCGTTGATGCGTATTTCAACAACACCTCCATCCCATCGTTCTTCTGTATTGTAGAAGTGGTTAAAGACTAAGTATGGCTTAGCAATTTCGGTTAAGTCGAATTCCTTTTGAAGATTTTGATCGCTTTCAGCATTTGGATCGGAGGCAAACCAGGAGGTGATGCCTGAGCTGGCTGCCGCAGTTGTTCTTGACCACCGATCACTTCCAACAACAGAAGTTACAATCCAATCTGAGTTGACCGTTTCCATATCGTCTAAACTGATCAACTTTCCTCCAGCCTCGCTCGAAACAATGGCTGAATAACCGCAGGTGATTTGCTCACCATTTTTCAAATCTGCAAACGAGAAAGTAAACGAATTGTTAACAAAGGTGATGGCACACTGACCGTCGCTTTGATAAAAAGTACCGAAGGCAGATAGGTTATCCTTTAACGTAAGTGAATTCAACGTCTCTCCTCCAATGTTGGTGACGGTAACTGAATAATTTATAGTATCTCCAGCATTTGCTGTTATTGGGCCAACTTTGTCTATGGAATACCCACCAAAGCTCGGTGGCATGTCGAAGGCTTGCGTTCCGTCCGTTTTGCTGTCGGTAGAACCTTGATCTGCGCTGTAACCCAGTCCACGATCCGCAAAGGTTTGCCAAATCAGTTCTTTGTTGTTTCCTCCATATCTAAGCTCATCTGCTTTTAAGATGGCATCTCGCCCATCCGTAAATCCTGGTCCACAAGGTTGAAGTTTTAATCCATCCATAACCAAGTGCATTACCATGTTGTTTCCACCGGTTCCTTCATAAATGTCTGGGTCGTAACCATACTTGTCTATGAAAGTCCAATATAAATCCCAAAGCATTGAGCACCAAACACTTCCAACACCATGAGGCGCCGTAAATTGGTTCTGTTTTATGTAGTCGTAAGTAACTGGATTAATCGATAAATCGGTTGAATATGGATACGGTCTTATGCCACCACCGGTTGTACTTTCATTGGTCACGTAGGTACCAATTCCTCTAAAATCTTCGGGTTTGTCGCCTGGTTCGTGACTCATTATTAAGCCAAGAAAATCGCTCCAACCCTCTCCCATTTGTTCGGTATTTTGCAAACATCCTGAATTAGCCGACCCTCCGGTTAATCTAGTACTAATGCCATGCGTGTATTCGTGCGCAATGATTCCATTGTCAAAATCCGAATCGTAGTAAAAAGTACCTGCAGTAGAAGAATCGTACATCGAGACAAACACATCGGCAGTTGTCATTTTATTTTTAATCACATTACCATCCGGCAAGGAAATCATGATCTGAGGAATGTTTATACTTGGATCATTTCCAGCCATAATGAGAACTCCAGATCCTACGTTGTTAACCATTATAACTGCAACAGCTCCAGCATCTTGAGCATTTTTCACCTTAATATCGAAGTTGCAATTGCCACGATCAATTATTGCAATATTTCCACTTACAGCGCCAGAATTAATCAACGAATTGCAACCTTCAGAGCCATTGGTAGTACCATCATCTACCAAAACCAATTTGCCGGTTACCGGGATGGGTGATAATTTAACTGAACCAAAACCCGATTGTGCTGCTCCGTACTTACCTTTAATTTCGGCAGGAGAATTTACTTTCAAGAGGTCTGAACTCCCGCCTTTTCCCCATAAATACATTTGCATACGACCGTTCTGACCTTCGGGAAGTGGTTGGAAGTTGGCGTTGTTCGTACCGCTGCCATCTTGAGCATCTGCATTTACATTATCGGAGCCAGTTCCACCTCGTCCATAGTTGTTTTCTTGAAAGTTTCCGGCTGCATCGTCAAAACCATAATGATACCATACATCGTGCATTACGTTGTTGAAATAAAATAAATTTATGATGGATGCATCAATGTAGTTAACAGCGGACTTAGTAATATCAAAATCGGATAAAAACTCCAATCCGGAGCCACCGTCGGGACTATATCCACCGGTATTGTTATTGTCTTTATCCTCTCGAGCTCGAACGTTATTTCCTCTAGTAATAGTAAACTCAGCTCCGGCAACGCCATCCATGTCGTGCCAGGCGAACGGCGAGGCAAGGGAGTCGTGCGGATCAACAACAGTGGTTCTATTCCCATGATTTGGACTTTCAATTGGTAAGGCAAACACTTGATACGATCCGGCGGCTTGAGTTTTTGAAGTTTGGTTAACCTCGCTAACCGAAGGATCTGCAGCTGGACTAAAGTCATGATTCCCCGTATGTAAATGCTCTGGTTGTCCGTCAAATCGACAAAACAGCGTTAAATCTTTTCGGTAAAGTTGAGTTCCATTTTCGGCGTGTAAATAAACGTCCCAAAGGTTTTCCCCATCGGCCGATAAAAGCAAGATGTGCCATGCAGGTTTAAGCTTCCTATTGTGCAAATAGTAGCCCATTTCCATCGAAACAGTTTCTTCCGATAAGTTGACATTGGAAAATTTAATCTTTGCATCGCTTTGCTCAAGGATAACATTAGAACTTGCAGTGTATTCAGTGACATATAACGTATTGGCCAGTTGTTGAATGGCTTGATTCCATGTAAAGGTGAATTGATGCGATTCTACTCTTTTAATCGCATGATCAACGAAAGATGGAGAAAAACTCACCACTTCATTGTCTCGGATTGCAGCGGAAGCCAAACCATTAAAAATGGGTTTACCCTCAATCGTTTGTCGAAGATATAGATATTCTACATCAGTGGATGCATCCGTGTGCTGGTCAGTGATTTCCAAATCTAAAAGGTCGGATGGAATGAGCTTGTACTGCTCAGCGTTTTCCGAAATGTGTGCCGTTAAGAGCTGCGTTTTGGTAAACGAACTTTGCGCAAAGCTATTCGAGATGGTTAAAACAACAACCAAGATGGATGTGGCTTTACGATGGAGTAAATATGTAGGCATAGTGTGCTATTTGCTAGGGCAATAATAGCAATTAATTGGGGTAAAATAGTTGATTATACATTCAGAATTAACCAACGAATGCTTGAAATTTAGGCGTTGTTTGAAGGAAGTTTCGAATTTGGATTTCAATCAATGAAAGGGCTGCGATAATTTCGACCGTTCTAGTTCATCATTTCATTCAAAACTTTCCAAAGATCATTGTTGTATTTGATTGGTACTAAAGATGCATCGGGATTTTCTCCCATCCGAATCATAACGATGTTTTGCGATGGAACTACATTTACATATTGGCCATTTTTTCCCAATCCGCTCACCATGTCGGAAGGTGCATCCGCAAAAATGGGTCCGTTAATTGGCAGTTGTAATCCAGGAACCATGTACTTGTCTTTTCCATTGAGCCACCATAAATACCCATAGGCAGGATTGATGGTCTGGCTGGTATTTACCATTTGAATGAAGAAGTTGCGATCTTTAACAATGGTGTCATTTATCCAAATTCCGTTGTTCAGCATCAATAAACCAAAACGAGCCATAGATCTAGCGGTGCTAAAAAATACATGATCATCGTCGATCCATGACCATGTTCCATCCATGCCAATTTTATCGCGAAGGGCTTCGTTGAAATATGAATCAAAATCTTTTTTTGATGCCTTTGCAACTACTTGCTCCAGCAAGGTATAAGGTGCGTTATGATAAGCCCATCGGCTGCCGGCAGCTGCTTTGAATTTTAAGTATTCTGAACTGGTATTGTGACTATCAGCAACTCCATCGTCTAAGCCAGAGGTCATGGTGAGCTGGTGTTTTACGGTTATCTTTTCTTCTTGTTCGGCAGTTAATGACGTCCAACCAAGCCCCAAGTAATCTGATGTTAAATCGTTAATATCTAACCAGTTATCGTGATCTGCAATTCCAACCATACAAGCCGTTAGTGTTTTGCCCGCCGACGCCCAATACCATTTTTTGGTTTGGTCAAAGTCGGCAATGTTTAAAAGATCCTTTCCTCCGTAATATTCAATAACGATTTTGCCATCCTTTAACAAAACAAAGGCTCGAGTTTTACCCGTTTCTAAAAGCTCCAATAATTTAGGTCGTGCAGATTCTTTCCATTCAAGTGATGCTAAAGAGGAAGTTAGCCATTCTCCAGAATTTGGAGGAAAGTAGAGCGTCCCAACTTCTTCGCTCGGCAGCGGGTCAATACTTTTATCCTTGCAACCGGAAGTTCCAACGATGGAAGCAATCACCAAAAAAGTTAATACCTTGTGCATAGCGTTATTTTAATTCGTTGTTTTCAAGTGTTGAAGCCATAAAGATACCTTGTCCTCCATTGATATTGGAATGAACGATAACGGCAGAGCCAAATGCTCCGTTGTTTTGCTGATCGGATTCATCCTCGTATTGTTTAAGCGTTAACAGATATTTATAATGATCGGTATTTAGCGAACGCAATTGCACCCGATATTTAACATCCGTATTGTTATTTGCCAATCCTCGAGGGGCTACTGCCGTAAATTCGGAGGTTGCGCCATTAAACAACTTATCGGTAAATACGAATGCGCCTTCTTTTGTTTTAAAGGTAGTTGGGGCATTGAGCGTTGCGTTGTTTGTTGCAAAATCGAAGGGAAGGAACAGCTGTGCAGTTTCGCTGTAATAGGTAAATTCAAGGCTGTAGTAATTCGTCGAGCCGTCGTCTTTAAAGGAAAGATAAATTTTGTCGGATGGGTTTCCTTCCATGTCTACACCACCATTTTCAATAAACCCAACGGATTTATTTTTCACCTTTTCGGGAACGTTGCAAAACGCACTTGCTGTTGGATAATCTTTTTTAGCTACTACCACGCTGTAGGTTTTCCCTGGTAAGCCGGGACTCGCTGTATTAAAAGTTCGTGAAGTTGTACTGTACGTTAATGGCACGAGGTTCTGATCGACATCGTACATCTGAATGGTAAGATCTGAGCTGGGACCTACTACAATAGGCAAATCACTTGTGTATGCTCCTGCCATGGTTGACAGTTCAATTGAAATGTTGTTAATATTGTCGATGCTGGAGTTAATCACCATCCGGTCTACAAATAGCGGAAGCTCATTCTCTTTAAGAATTGTTTCCGTACATCCACCAATCATGATCAACGCCATTAGGATAAATATATACATTGGCGTCGTTCGAAGCGGCCCAATTGCACTGTGTTTTATGATTCTATTCATGGAGGTACATTAAAAAATTAAACGATAGGATGCTGATGGAAAAAAGTAAAAATTAGACACTTTTACCGCTTGATATGCCTGATTGGGTCTAGATTTATCGAGCTGACTGTAAATCTCTGATACATTCTGATTGGCCGAAATATTGTATAAAGTAAGTTCGACACTCTGCGTAAAATCAGAGTAGTAATCGCCCACAAAATATTGGATCTTAATATCGGACCGAAAATAGGGTGCCGATTGATAATTATTGATCTCATCGTACGAAAGCACTACCCGACCATTGATGTCTCGATATTTGGCATTTGGAAGGGTAAACGGATTGCCACTTGCTACCACCAAGTTGGTGGATAATACAAATCGTTCGAAATGATATATAAGGGTAGTTTTTAAGTTGTGGAGTCTGTTGTAGTCGAAATCAAAGGTTTCGGCATCATTTATTCCTTCAAAGGTTCGATCGAATTTCGACAAGGTATAGCCCAACCAAAACTGGGTGGAAGCGCTCTTGTATTTAAGGATGTTTTCGAAGCCAACCGATCGGCCTTCTCCAACAATCGCATTCGTTTCGGGCGATTGATTCCGTAAAAAGTTGGTGTTATAGAACAGCACTAAGTTGTTCATCTGTTTGAAATACACATCGCTTTCCAAGGTTAGTTTTTCTGTGAATTTTCGGACATAGCCAACGTTAAGCTGAGTAGAAGATTCTGGTTTTAACAGTTCAGTAGCAGGTAACCATGCTGAGGTTGTATTAGGACTTCCGTTGAGGTATAGGTGGAGAAATTGATTGGAAAGCGCGCATGAAAACTTAACACTTGCCACCGAATCAATAACTCGAACGGCACTGATTCTTGGTTCTGGCAGTACGTTGGTATAACCGTTGTAGTTGTAAACAACCAATCGTGCTCCAAGATTTACGGACAAAAGTGGATTAATTTGCCACTCATCTTCGAAGTAGGGCGCAATTTCAAGCGACTTTTTAGAAGAAGTATCGCCATACTGTTCGGATGAAAGTAAGCTTGCCGTAGCGTTAAAGTTATCGATCTTAAGCGAGCCTGTGTTGAAGTTTCGCAAACCGCTGTGCAATCCAAACAAAAAGAAATGGTTATTGCTGCGAGCATATTCTAAATCGGCATGAATACCAATGTGGTTTAAGCCTATGTCGAGTTCATTTTCGATTCTTGAAGGAACCCCGGGAAGCGGATCCGTGTCTGTTTCGGTTAAACTTTGAGCAAACTTAAATGCCGAGTAATACGCTGAAAAAGAAGAATATAGCTTAGATGAAAAAACGTGGTTGAATCGAGTTGAAAAAACTCGATTCGTTTCTTTAACACCAATTTCATACGATGCGCTTGAGCCTGAATCGGGTTCGAAACTCAAGTTGTACTTATCTCCAAGGCTGTACACACCAAAAATAAGCTGATCGTTTTTGCCTAGGTTGAGTTTGAGTTTCGAATGAAAATCTCCAAAAACCACCGTATTCTCTTGCAAACCGCCTAAGAGCACATCGATGTACGACCTACGAATGTTAAAAGACAGCATTGAATTCTTTCGATCCATTGGCATCGTAACGTTTAAGTTGGCCAAAATGGGGTTGATGTGCAAGGCAGCATGCGCATCATCGGTATCGCCGGAGTTAGTTTTTATGTCGATTACGCTGGAAGCCCTTCCTCCAAACCGTGCTGGAGCATTGCCTTTGTACACCTGCGTACTGCTAATAGCATCCGTATTAAAATTAGACATATAACCAAAGAAGTGTCCATTTCCATAAATTGGCACCCCGTCTAAAAGAACTAGGTTTTGCGAAACATCGCCTCCTCGAACTATTAAATCACTGTGCCCGTGACCGCCAAAATCGATTCCTGGGAAAAGCTGCAAACCCTTATTCAAATCATTTTCGGAAAAGAGCAAGGGAGCCCCTTTTAGGGTTTTAATGGGTACGTCTAAAACGGCGTTAATTGGGTTAATAAAGGGACTTTTAATGTTACTTGAGGTGGTATATATAGTTTCAATATATTCTCTTTTTGGCTTGAGCGCAACATTAATGCTGGTATCGTTAGATACTTTCAAGTAGATGGTGAAGTCTTGATAACCATCTTGTGAACAGGAAATGATCACGGGTGTGGAAGGGCAAGAAATGGTGAAATAGCCAGCTTCATTCGAAAAGGTGGAGTATGGTTTATCCAACACTTGAAATTGCACGCCATTTAAAACCCGGCCGGTGCTTTGATCGGTTACGTAGCCAGAAACTGAATTTCTGAATTGAGCAAAAGTGAAAGTATGTGCAACGCAAAGAAGCGCCCCTATAAATAGGATTTTTTTCATTGTATAATTCTTTTTAAAAATCACGCTAACAATACAGCGCAGGTTCATGTGTTGAGTGCAGACAAAGTTAAATGATGGTAGGTATTTCCTATGATTAATCGTTGGATTATTTCCGTACGCTTACAAAAAGCTGGGCCCAACGACCTATCTCGATTTAGTTTCACAAAATGTTAGGTATAAAAAGTGAATGATTTTATATTTGCGGCCCCAAACGGCCCCGTAGCTCAACTGAATAGAGTATCTGACTACGGATTAGAAGGTTTCAGGTTTGAATCCTGACGGGGTCACAAAAGAAGTCCAGCACGATGTGCCGGACTTTTTTTTTAGCGAATCAAAGCTTGCTTTGAATTTGTGTAAAAAAAAAGGACGCTGATGCGCAGCATCTGGACTTTATGCTTGTTCGGAGCCCAATGAGGGGATCACGTTAGTAATCCTGACGGGGTCACTCGAGCGGAGAATTGGTTAAAATTAACTGGTTCTCCGCTTTTTATTTTAGCCAAATCTGTTGATAATGAGGGGATTGCGGCGAATATCGAGTTCACCCGAAAAGTTTGAACTCTTCCCTTTGACTTGCTGTAACCCAAACCGGATGGAAACACCAATTGTTGAATTCTTCGCTTTTGAAGCAAATCGCCAGACATCCAGGTTTCACTGAGGTTTTTGGATATTTTTAATGCATTATCTATGGCTTTTTGAAGGTTTGAACTCGAAAAACGAGTAAGACCAAAATTCGAGTCTAGATTTAACTTCTCTACTTCATACTTGGTTCTGAATTTTTGGTAGATATCTTGATTGATTTCTCCAACGGCATAGCGTTCCTCAATCGTTTCGATTTTGGAATCCAACTCCGTTAACTGCTTTTTCATTTTCGATTCGGATGATCGAATTTCCTTGGTTAAAGAATCGTAGGTGTAGACCATTACTTCTTTAATGAGTTGATCATACTTGGAGTCTACTTGATATTCCTTAAGCATCCCTTCAAATTCTTGATGAAGCTTCTTTGCTGATCGGGTGCAGCAACATCCTTTAACTCTACACTTATAATAGTAGAGCCCTTTATTTTTAACCAAGAAACCCGTTAAAGGTGTTTTGCATGCATCGCAAAAAACAAACTGTTTTAACGGAAGGTTTTCGTTGTCGCATTTGTGCTCTTGGGGGTGGTTTGAGGGTTCTGAGTTGATTTTTAAAAAATCTCCCTGTGATACAATGGGTTCATGTTTTCCTTGTATTATCTCCCCTGGAAGCATTTTGCAAACCAGTATGCCACAGTAAAAAGGGTTTTTGAAAATCTCATGAAGCCGCCTATCATCCATTTTTAATCCTTCCGAATTTAATCGCCTTACAATTTCTGCATTGGAATACAATCCTTGGACCCTCCATTTGAAGGCTTTTTTCAGATGTTCACCGTTTTGATCAATTACGATGTCCCATTCAACTGCTTTGTGATATTTGTTCTTATTGGTATATCCTAAAGGAGGCGTCCATAACCAATACCCCTTCCTTAAAAGATCGCTCATGCCCGTAATGGTCTTATCCTTTCTCAGTTCATTATCAAACTGACTAAATATATGGTACAGGTTCTGCTGAAATTTACCCGAGGCAGAGGTTGCATCCACTTCTTGTGTAACCGCTTTTACTTGAATCCCTTGGTTCATCAATTCATGCGTAATTTGGGCGGCACTTGAACCCGTTCTTGAAAATCGATCGTAGGAATAAACAATGATGTAACCAATAGAACCGCTTTGTTTAGCGAATTTCAACATCCGTTTAAACTCCTTTCGGTCATCACTTTTAGCCGATTCATGCGTTCCTCCAAAATATCCCACAATGTTGTAACCATTGGCATTGGAGTAATTTTCACAATACCTTTTTTGGGTTTCTAAACTTGTATTTGAATCCGCTTGTTCTTTTGTTGATACACGGGTGTAAATAATGGCATTCTTATTCTCCCCGAATGCCCTTTTCTTTGGACTAAATTTTTGGAATTGCTGTAGTTTATTCATTGTTGTCTATT